>WAPZ01000355.1 GCA_015520535.1 Candidatus Heimdallarchaeota archaeon | reverse complement strand
TTTTATATTAGCTTTATATATATTGGAGAACTTTCGGGTAAATTAGATCTAATGCTGGATAAGATTGTAAAAACACTTGAAAAATTAAATTATTTAAGGAGGAAATTGATTCAATCATTAACATATCCCGTACTTGTTTTAGGGATTGCTTTGATATCTTTTAGTTTTATTATTTTTTATGTAATACCAGGATTTTCTGGCGTTTTTAAAGATTTTAATTCTGAACTCCCATGGATAACAAATTTTATAATACAATTAAGTGATGGTGCAAGATCCAATCTCAAATTAATTATGATTTTTATTCTTTTTTCTGGTTTGGTATGGAATCGAGTGAGAACGCATAAACAATTTAGAGAATTCTATGATAATTTTTTACTTTTTATTCCTGTAATCAACAATCTGATCCGAAAAAATCTTGTTTCTCAATTTTGCAGAACTTTGGGTGTATTGTTACAAAGCGGATTGCCTTTATTGGAATCCCTTGAGGTTGTAAAAAAAACGGTACCTAATTCAATAATCCGGAATGAAATCGATAAGATGAAACTTTTTGTTTTAAAAGGGGAAAAAATGACTAAATCAATTTACGGTTCAAAAATTTTTCCCCTTTCAATCGTTGGTTTAATTGCCGTTGGCGAAGAGACGGCGGAGCTGCCGGAAATCCTACTAAAAGTTTCTGACTTTTATGAAGCTGAAATAGACTCAACAATAGAAACTTTCTCTTCCATTATTGAGCCAGTTTTAATTGTGATTATGGGATTTATAATCGGAATAGTGTTAATATCATTATACTTGCCGTTATTTAATATGACCTATATAATTCAGTAATATTTCAAACAAAAACCAAGGGAGGAAATTATGAGATATTATTCTCTCATTAGAGATGAAGAGGGTTTTTCTTTAACAGAAATTCTGGTTGTGATAGTTATTATAGGAATTTTAATATTATTAGCAATGCCCAAATTCACTTCGGTTATTTCCCGAGCCAAAACAACGGAAGCGAAAGTGATGTTGAAGCATTTATTTACCCTTCAAAAAGCATATTATTATGAGAATGATCGGTATTCAAAAAGTTTAAGCGAAATCGGATTTGAGCAGGCTAAATTAATTACAGAGGGTGGTGAAGCTCGATATAAAGTTGAAATTGTACAGGCAAATGAAAGTTCATTCCTTGCACGAGCAACTGCGGTAGTAGATTTTGATAAAGATGGTAACTTAAATGTATGGGAGGTAGATGAAAGTGGTAAAATCAAGCAGGTTAAACCAGATTAATTTATATAGAAAATTAAACATGCTAAGGTTGTTATGTATAGTTTTGTTTTTATTTAGATGTTATTCAAACACTTTCTTTATTGAAAAAAGTTTGATTTATAATAAAGAATCGCGGATTGCTGTTCTTCCTTTTGTGGTCAGGGGAGGAGGCATGTCCAAGGATTTTGGGCACATATTAGCGGATGAATTATCCCATACACTCTTTCTAAAAAAAGGCGTTTCTGTCGTAGATAGAAGTCAGGTGAATAAAGCTCTTGTAATTTTAAAAATAACAAATCCTTATTACTTATCTAGGAATGAACTCCGTATGGTTTCAGATACCCTTAAAGCATCAACCATCGTAATGGGAATCGTTGACAATTTTAATCAACAAGGAACAATCCTATCTAGAGATTTCCGATCGGTGCCAATTATTACATTGACAATAAAGTATCTTGATGGAAAAACAGGAAATCTAATTGGAATCCAGGTTGAGTCCAGAAAGGGTGAATTGTCCCCAATAATGGTTTGTAGAGAAATTATTACAAAATTGGTTGATAATCTATGAACAGGGAAATTATGAAAAATTTAATCGAGTTAATCCCGGCTGAATATGCTTTGAAACATAAAATTTTACCCCTCCGGTTAATGGACGGAGAATTGGTCCTTGCCACTTCCAATCTACAAATAGAAGAAATTAAAGGAGAATTAGAATTTTCTTTAGAAAAGAAGATAAAATTCGAACACTGGGATCAGGATAAAGTTTTAGCAGAGATATACCGTTTATATCAAATAGAGGATAATAAATATTCCGAAAAAGCATTATCAAATTTTGAGGTTGTAGAAAACTCACAAATAATTCAAACAGAAGATAGCGATATAAATGAACCCGATTATTCAATTATCCAGATAGTAAATGATATCATTTCCCAGGCTATTCGTAAAAATGCCAGCGATATTCATTTTGAAAGCTACGAAGGTGTTTTCCGTGTCCGTTACCGTATTGATGGGAAGCTTGTTGAATATCAATCTTTACCCACACATAAAAAACAGGCCATTATATCCAGGCTGAAAATTATGGCCAGTTTAGATATTGCGGAAAAAAGAAAACCTCAGGATGGGCGAATTCGTATGAAAAACGGCTCCAACACAGTGGACATTCGTGTATCTACTATGCCTACTGTATTTGGAGAAAAGGTTGTTTTACGAATACTGGATAGGAGTAAACGACAATTGTTGCTGAAAAATCTTGGCTTTGACGATGATTTTCTTGAAAAATTTAAATCTATATTAATTTTACCTTATGGTATGATCCTTGTCACAGGTCCAACGGGTAGTGGGAAAACAACAACCTTGTATGCTGCATTAAATTATTTAAATAAACCTGATGTGAACATAATTACTGTTGAAGATCCAATTGAATATAACCTGAAAGGTGTGAATCAATCCGCTGTAAATCCGCAGATTGGATTGACATTTTCGAAAATGATAAGAACGCTGTTAAGGCAAGATCCTGATGTTATTATGATTGGGGAAGTCAGGGATAGTGAAACTGCTGAAATTGCGATTCGGGCAGCGTTAACCGGGCACTTGGTTTTAAGTACGTTGCATACCAACGATGCGGCAAGCACCATTGTCCGCTTGATAGATATGGATATCGAGCCATTCCTTGTGGCCAGCGCATTGAAAATTGTAATCGCCCAGCGTTTAGTACGAAAAATTTGTTCCCATTGTAAGGAAATTGATAATTCTGCTTCGAGGCACCTTCCACAATTGGAATTGTATTTGAATAAATTAAATTGGAATCTTGATATGAATAAAACTTTGTTGTTCAGGGGAAAAGGATGTGCCAGGTGCAACTTTACGGGCTTTTGGGGACGTGAAGCAGTTATTGAATACATAATTTTGGAGGAAGATTTTGAAGACTTGATTATTGCAAGAACATCGCAAAAAGAAATACGGAAGTTAGCAAGGAAAAAGGGGTTTCCTACTCTATTAAATCAGGCATTAAAAAAAGCTTTCAGTGGAATAACCACTATAGAAGAAGCTATAAAGCAAGTTGCTGTATTTTAAAAGAATTTTTTTTAAGTGAATCAAACGGATTTTATATAAGATTATTCTATGAATGTTTTGTTCATACTTATTTTTTTATATTTTCCTTTTGTATTCATGCTTATATTGGACGAGCAAGGGTGAAGTCAAATTGTTAATTGTAGGCATCCAGCAGGTATTTACCTCTTATAGTAATCCCAAGGGCAATGCGAATACCGAGCGGTGGTTTCGAACATTGAAAGAAGACTGCATTTGGTTGAATGAATGGCTCAATTGAAAAGAAACGAATGAAGACATTGCTCAATGGATGGATTTCTATAACAACCAATATGTTCATTCAGCTTTAAACGGACTAAGTCCTAATGAATTTATTCAACAAAAATGTCTCAAAAATGCAGCGTAATTTTGTCTTGTTTTAGGGTCCACTACAACCCACCGCTATCTTTGATATAAAGACCAGGAAAGCTAAATTAACAGAGAAGCGCATTGAAGAAATACGAATGCATTTGCCAGAAGGCTTTGAAGATATTCCTATCACGGTCACAGCGGATACGCCACAAACGCAAAGCAGAAATATTCTTCGGTTAACCTCAGCGAACGTTGCGTTCGTTGTGGTTAAAAAAACAAGCAAGTTGGCAGCCCGAGGCCGGAGTATAATTTTTTCGACGACCACCAGACCGTGGCGGTTTATGGGAACGGTGCGGTGAAGTATTGAAACATCCTTGCCAATGGCGGGTGGGTTATGATCGGTCCGGATGGTACGATTGATAATTACCGCAACGACCATTGAGCATGAAGAATGGGAGAGCCGCGGCGGGCATTGCGGGAGATGGATCGCCTGCTGAAGGAAGTTCCCGATGGCCGGCTGAAG
>WAPZ01000354.1 GCA_015520535.1 Candidatus Heimdallarchaeota archaeon | reverse complement strand
TGTTAAGCAGGTTAACATCCAATTCGGAGTCGAAAATCTCAAGCATTGTAAATTATTTAAGAGATGATTTACAATTATACACTAAAAATGTAGTGATCAATTTTGAAAAGATTGGTTTAACGACTGTTCAAATATTGGTGCAATATAAGTCTATACCGCAAGATTTTATTCAAAAATACGTGCTGAATAGCCCGTGGCTGTATTCCTACTTAAGTTCACCACTTTCATCGACGCACCTATATAACTTTGTGGTACCGAAAACAGAAACTGCGTTAGCTCTTCTAAGAGCCTTAAAACGGCGTTTTTTGCAAGAAGAGTCTGTTGCGTCAGTCTTTTTTACGATTAGGAAAAAAAATTCATTTCACCGGTATTATAATACCAAATTGCTTAAAGTAGCCTATAAAGTAAAAGAGGTCCGGCGAGAATTATTTCATAACTTGAAACGGAAGCTTAATTCACTTTTACCGCAAATAAATGCGTTTAATGAAACCGCACAAGCGCTCCCAATTCATGAGTTCAGTGAATACTGGGAAGCAGAAGATCTTCAGATCGAAGATATCCGAGATATGGACTTTAAAATTATCAATGAGTTGTTTCTTCACGGGTATCACAGTTACAAATTCTTACGCGATCATGTTCGAAAAAAAATGGAAACTGTTAGAAAACGAGTAATATGGCTTTTAGAAAACCAGATTATTCGTTACAACTATTTGTTATATCCATACAATTTGGTAGAAACATTGTTAGCTGTATTTCAATGTACGACACGTTGTGCCAATGAATTAAGAAAGTTCTTCAAAAATTTATTTGTGACATATTATCAAGAAGTATGCGGCGATTTAGAGGGAGTAATGGTATTTTTATCCTTACCACGAGGCTGGGCAATACCATTAGCGGAGATTCTTTCAGAAATACCGTTGGAACGTAAGTGGTTAATTTCAATGACAACGTCACAAATCGCATATCATTGGCAAATCCCGTATGATGCTTGGAATCCGTTAGAAAAAGAATGGAAAATTTATGCCGAAGATTTCGGGCTTGAGGATGAAATTGAACATCTCATTGACCAAGATGCCAGCCAATAAACGGGGCTACCTAACTAACAAACAATGACTAATTTTGTCAATGCAATTCATTTTCCATGAATAATAGGTCATGAAAAATACTAAATTTACGTTTGAAGGATAGAACGTCTTTTAGTCACTTTGAGGACATATTTAGCAGATTGAAGACTTAGGTTTAGGATAGTGGCGAAAAATGGACATTATAAGTGTTCTTTTAAATAAAGCCTTATTAATTCTTCTAATTGTTGGACGAATTGAGTAAATAAAACTTTACCCAACGGTGTGGGGCTTATTGTTCCGTCATTATTGTTTGCAATTAAATTAAAGGCTTTGAATTTTTGAAATTGGTCTTTAAAATTTTCAAAGAGGATTTGAACTTCGGATGCGGGAAGTGCATCTTTATTTCTGTTGCTCAGGTAAAGAAAAATGGAATATATCAAGATGCTGTCGTCATCTAAAGGCGGTAAATAGTTTGGAATATAAACTAAATAATAAGATTGGTCACGTACTTTTACATGGGCTAGTGAGAACCCCATTTTTTTGAGTTGTTCATAAAGTGTGTTTAAGAATGGTGTTAGTTGTTTTTTTGGCAAAATTTGCTCTAGTTCATTTTGGTGAACAAATGGTTGGGTAAACATTTTTCTTATAATTGTTTGTTCGGGACTAAATTTAGTTTCCATCTCATGACTCATCATTTTCACCATTATACGTTAATTGATTTTATTTTAATCCTTTTTAATCAAAATAAGTAAGTGGCGGTCTTTTATCCCACTCACCATTTTTTATATACTGTTGTGCATTTTTCCATTCTTCAAATGTTAATCCAAATACGATAGATGCTTTTTCTGTAGCGGCGTGCAAATTAAAATTTTGCGTATTTTCTGAGAAATCATTAAAGGTTAATTTATATCTTCCATAAATATTCTTTTTATTCTGTCCTAGGTCT
>WAPZ01000353.1 GCA_015520535.1 Candidatus Heimdallarchaeota archaeon | reverse complement strand
CTTAATTCGGAGTACATCAAGCGATTATCTAAACAATTGAAAAATAAGGATTTAAAAGAGATTATAAGTATAATAAAAAACGAAACGGAATATCTCTTGGCCCAAGTAACTCAATTAGTGGAATATGCACGAATGGAGGATAGCGTTGAGGCAAAGAAAAAAATCGATGATTTGATTCTGAATCTTCCGGATCGTGAATCCTTTGACGTTATCAGAGAACTTGCTATTAGCTACAACCCAGTATTAGCGGATTTAATCGCAGAAAGAGCCGTCTATGCTATAAGAAAAGATGTATGGGGGTTTTAACTAAGAATCTGCTGCGATGCTTGAAGATTCGTCAAAAAATTTCTTTTTTTCTTCTACGATCTTTTTTAGTGCTTCAAATGTTGCTTGTGGTATCCAATCAAATTCGTTTTTCACGTTTGTGTTGTCTATTGCCCAATTATTCAGCATAATTTCGACAATAGATCTGTTTAGGGTATTTTTTGATTTCCGAAACACGGAGAATATACGGCTTGTCATTTTTGCCGCAAAAGCATTTGGAATTTTTCCTAAGGGCGGATAACCTGATATTTCTTCTAACATATCGAAAATTTCTTTCCATGTGACGTTTTGGCCACCGACAAGATAGTACTGCATGGTTTTGCCGTTTTTCAGAATTTTTATAAGGATATCGACCAAATCGTCCAACGTGAGAATGTTTATTTTTTGCTTTCCATTACCAATTAAGTAAGCCGCTGAAAAGCGCTCTCTCTTTAAATATGAATCAATCAGCTCGCATAAAAAATTGTGACATTCTGTACTAATGTAAACAGGCGTAAATATGATAGTAATGGGAAAATATCTCATTAAAAAAGCTTCTGCTATCTTAAGAGACTCCCGTAAAGAACGTTGAAGTTCAAATAAAGGTTTTGGTGATGGGTTTCGATAATTTGCATCAACGTCCTTCCCATTTTTTGGAGTTGGACCTGTTGCAAAGATATGAGAAACGAAAAAGATTTTTTTTGCATTTTTTTCAATTGCAGCCTCAATCACATTTTGTGTTGAAATTATGTTGGTCTTGACCTCTTTTTTTGATACATTAAGATTTTCATGGGGCGGAAAATAGACAACAATATCTTTATCCCTTAATGCACTTTCTATATGGTCATAACGCCTTGGATTTCCAAGATGGATGGTATATCCTTGTTGTTCAAATTCTTCCGCTAATGTTGTGCTATTTTGATCGATAAAAAGGGTAATTGTATTTGGCGCATACACATTTTTTAGTTTTTTTGCAAATTTAACAGATACAAAATTTTTTTTGGTAACTAGGACAAAAATTTTGGGTGGTTTTGGCTCTTGTAACAACATAGACTTAGGCCTCAATGAATTTCTCCGAATGTGTCTTTTTTACTTGAGATATGACGTCGATAGTACGAGGGTGAAGCTTATCCGGATTGATGTGGGGGCAAGAATCGCTAAAATCGCTGAAAAAAGGTGCTTTTGCCATTCCAGATAGAATTGCTAACCATGTCTTCGCTAACACGCCGATATTATAACCGGATCCAATAAGATCAATTATTCTTCCGTGTTTAACCACTTTATCGGCTAAATCTCGTACTTTTTGGTGTAATTCATAAAAGCCACGGATAGTTAGGCCCATATCTGTTAAGGGATCTTGACAATGGGGGTCAGAGCCGCCATTCCGAATAATAACCTCCGGCTTAAAATATTGAACAATGGGAATGATGATTTCTTCAAAAACAGTTAACCAATCGCGATCTGAAGCGTAGGGGTCTAAAGGGACGTTAACAATATTTTTGTGTGCTCCCATTTGGTCGACGAAGCCAAAACCCGGATAAAAATTGATTGGATTTTGATGTACAGAAATCACCATTACGTGCGGATCATTCCAAAATATTTTTTCGGTACCATCACCGGCGTGTGCATCCAAATCTAGAATCAAAACGCGTTTATAGGACATTTGTTGGGTTAGAATTTTTGCTATTAGGGCAACATCATTAAAAACGCAGAAGCCACCACCTTGATCATAAGATGCATGGTGAAATCCGCCAAAAAGCGTCAATCCATCATAAGTAGCATCCTCGTTAGGCTGCGGGAAATATGTTTGAATAATATATGCATCAGCTTGAAGTGCCAAAGTTGCTGTTTGGACTATTGTCGGTGAAAGTGGCGTATCTAAAGTGAGTGACTGCCTTTTTTGTGCTAATTCTCGTACTTTTTGGATATATTCTTCTGAATGCACCATTTTTAAGATATCATCTGCTTTTGGAAGTGGGAGCTCCGACATTACCACTTGTCGGTGCTCGATATACGGTTTATATCGTGGATATAGTGATTCAAAGAGTTTGAGGAAAGAAGTAATACGATCACCTCTAAATGGATGGCCTTTTCCAAAGTCATAATCAGCTGCTTGTGTTGACGTAAATAGAGCCCAAACCATACTTTCGCCTCAATTATAACTCTTAATTCGTTAATTTCCTAGCAACGTCATGTAAAAAAGACTACTAAAATTTTTATATTAAAATGCGAGCTGGGTAACATAGAAGAATTCTTGTTTTAAAAGTTTGGGAATGGCTCTTCGTAAAGAAAAAACGGTGAAATAGTGTTTGGATAAGCGTCATGAAATCCCCATTGTTTTAGGGATGGATATACTCCCACAACATTCTTCTTTATCCTCTAAAGAAGTGAAATTTGCGGTTACAATTTTAGATCAAAAGAAAGAAGTGCTCTTACAAAATACCCGTGCCAATTTGGACAAAGTAATTCGCCTCGCATGGCAATATCATGTTAAGTATATAGCCGTTGATAACATAACAGAAATCAGCACAAATTTAAGTGATATTTACAAATTTGCACAACGACTGCCACACGACACAACGATTGTTGTCGTGACGGGTGGCCCAAATCAAGGTTTTACGTCGGTTTCTCGCTTAGCACAAAAATACCATCTGAATCAGTATGTACCTGCTGTAGCCCAACGGAAATTAAATTCATTGGAGACATCTGAGGTTGTCGGAAGATTATGCCAGTTGGGTGTGGGCGAAGCGCTTCATCTATTTTCGGATGAAATTAAGGTCAAAATCTCGCGTGCACGTCCCGTTGGTCCTGGCGGATGGTCTCAACAGCGTTATCACCGTAATAAGAGGCTTGCGGTTTTACACGCTAGTCGTTCCTTAGAACAATTTTTGAAAGAAAAAAAATATTCCTATGACGTCTTTACATATCAAGATCGGCGCGTGTTTCTCATTAAGATTCAAGACACAGACACATTAGTTCAATTGCGTCGATTTCTCACACATCTACGGAATGAAATGATTAAAATTCAAGTTTCTCGTGTTCCACTTAGTTCTTTGGACTTTCAGCCCTTAAAATACGAATATGGCTCAAAAAAAGCAATGGTTCCCAATTTAATTGTTGGCGTCGATCCGGGAATGACTACGGGGCTTGCAACATTAAATACTAAAGGTAAAATCGTCTATACTACGTCAAAACGCGAATTTAGTACGAATGATATTATACGCACTATTTATCAAATTGGGCATCCCATTGCAGTTGCCAGTGATGTCAATCCTATACCACGTCATGTACAAAAAATTGCTCGGACCTTTGGTGCCAAATTGCTGTCTCCATATTCATATAAACCGGCAGCTTCAGATAAACGTGTAGAAATTGAAGAACGCTTTGGTGAGGACAGTGTCCAAAACTTAGATCCCCATGAAAGAGATGCACTGTTTGCAGCGGCCATCGCATATCAACAAATTAAGGGAACATTGCAAAAAATCCACCGGGCGGTAAGAGAAAACCCGGAATTTTTAGAATGGGAAGCTGAAATACAGCGACTGGTGATAAAGTCCGGTCTTTCTTTACAAGATGCCTTGAAAATTATTAAAGAACGCATAGATAGTGAAAAACAATCTTTAGATTTAGAAAAAACTAAAGAACAAGAGAATGAAGTTAGAATTACTACGACAAAACGAGAAGAAGAGTTAAAAGAAGATATACAAAAGTTATATCGCCGAAATCAAGAATTACAAGAAGAATTAAATTACTATGTAGAGTTAACCCGATTACAACGCCAGGAAATTGCACAATTACGAGATCTCTATGATAAAGCAAAAATGCAACAAAATTTGTCTTTATATAAAGAAAAGCGTTTCCAGGAACTGAAACGAGAAATTCATAATTTAGAACGATCACTCCGCGATTTGACACAAAAACTACAAGAAAAAGATGACGAGATCAAAAAATTATTGACCGTTTCGATTTTATGGCGAAAAAACATTTTTATACCGTTACGCGTCATTCCGAAGTTTTCACAGTCCGAAATTACACGAAATTACAAAGATATTGAGGAAAACGAATTTATTCTCTTTCTGGACTGCTCTGGCGGTGGTTCAAAAACAGCCGAATATTTAGCAACTAAAAAACCTTATGCGGTGCTCAATATTGAAAATGGTTCCCATTTCTCTGATATGGCATTAGAAAAGTTCTTTGATAAAGACATTCCGGTCATTTCAGCTCCATTAAAAAAATGCACTTTATCAGACCTTGATAAATTGTCTACGAGTGATTTATTCATTTATCAACTAGATGAATATTACTT
>WAPZ01000352.1 GCA_015520535.1 Candidatus Heimdallarchaeota archaeon | reverse complement strand
GATTCTAGATCAGGATTCCATGATGTAACAACCGCTAAATATAAGAAAAAAATTATGTTTAATTGCGCCCAAACTTTAGTGAATTCTACTGTGGGCACAACCCACAAAGCATCATCGTATATTTAGCGATTAATAGAGCGTGTAAATAAATGGCACTCACTAAAAAATCGTATTCTGAGAAATATAGTAATACAGCGACAGAGAACGTTTTGATTCCACCACATGGAGGAGAATTGATCAATCAAGTCATTAAAGGAAATGAACGCGAAAAACTATTAGATCGAGCTCGTTTAGCGCCTAAAATTGCATTAAATGAACGAAGTTTAGCTGACATAGAATGTATAACAACCGGTGTTTATTCACCACTGACGGGCTTTTTAGACGAACGTAACTATCAAAGTGTCGTCTATGATATGCGTTTAGCTAATGGCATTGTATGGCCAATTCCGGTTACCTTGAATGTTGATGAGGATACAGCGACAACGCTTAAGAAAGGAGATCTAGTTGCACTAACATGGGAAGATCATATACTGGCAGCGTTAACTATTTCAGATATTTATCGGCCGGATAAGCATGAAGAAGCTGTGAATGTATACCAAACGGATGATTTAGGCCATCCCGGTGTAGCTGCGTTATATCAAGCGCCCGATGTATATGTGGGTGGTGAAGTTAAGCTTCTAAATCCTATACCACACACAGACTTTTTGCAATATCGACTTACTCCCGCCCAAACACGAGCTGAGTTTATGCGACGCGGTTGGAAAACTGTAGTGGCTTTTCAAACACGTAATCCGATTCATCGAGCTCATGAGTATCTGCAAAAGGTAGCATTAGAATTGGTTGATGGTCTTTTTATTAATCCCTTAGTTGGCAGTACAAAGGCTGACGATGTGCCTGCTAGCGTACGTATGGAAACGTATGAAGTGATTTTGAATACATATTACCCGAAAAATCGTGTGCTTTTAGGTGTTTTTCCAGCAGCAATGCGTTATGCTGGTCCGCGGGAAGCAATAATGCATGCCATTGCTCGGCAAAACTATGGATGTACACATTTTATTGTAGGCCGTGATCATGCTGGAGTGGGAAATTATTATGGGACGTATGATGCACAGAAGATTTTCGATAGGTTTACTGAAGAAGAATTAAAAATTCAGCCGTTAAAGTTTGAACATGCGTTTTATTGTAAAATATGTGAGCAAATGACCACAAGCAAAACGTGTCCTCATGGAAAAGAGTCCCGAATCTATCTTTCGGGAACAAGAGTACGTCAAATGCTAATGCAAGGGCTAATGTTGCCGCGTGAGTTTACACGCCCCGAAGTTGCAACAATACTTAGCAATTATTATAATCGAAAGAAGATAAAGGTCGAACAGAAGGGAGTAACGGTATGGTTCACTGGGTTAAGTGGTGCGGGAAAAACAACGATTGCAAAAGGGGTGGCGGCAGAGTTAAAAAAACGTGGCTATAAAGTAGAGCGCTTAGATGGGGACATTATACGCCAAAATCTGACAAAAGGGCTTGGCTTTACAAAAGAAGATCGTGATGAAAATATTCGTCGTATAGGGTTTGTAGCGCAGTTGTTAACAAGGAATAATGTTATTGTGTTAGTGTCTGCCATTTCTCCGTATCGGAGAGTGCGTGAAGAGGTACGACAACGAATAGGTGATTTCGTTGAAGTGTTTGTCAATGCGCCATTAGAAGTATGCGAAAAACGTGACATTAAAGGGTTGTATAAAAGAGCACGCGCTGGTGAGATAAAGAATTTTACTGGCATTGATGATCCTTACGAGCCACCAATTAATCCGGAAGTTGAATGTCGTACGGATCGTGAGTCCATTGAAGAAAGTGTAGCAAAAGTACTACAAAAGCTCGAAGAATTGGGCTATATTGAAAAGGAATACAATAATAATAACAATTTTCGCTAATGTAACAAAAAACGCAATTAAAAACAAATTAAGGAAATTGGAATCACAGATTGAGTATATTGGGCTATTTCTCGTGTATCAGCTTTACATAAAGCCTTTCTCTCCTAGTTTTTTCTTTTTTACAGTGTTTTAAGGGCGTGAACATGGTTTCGTTACTTGAACTAGTGCTAATTGGACTGTTGGGGATCATTATTTCAACATTCGGCGTTATCGGTGGTTTAAGTGGTGCTGTTATTCTTATTCCAATGTTACATTTTATATTTGGCATTCCATTGAAAGTTACTGTTGGTACTGTGTTATTGAGTATTTTCTTACCGGG
>WAPZ01000351.1 GCA_015520535.1 Candidatus Heimdallarchaeota archaeon | reverse complement strand
TAACAAATACATGTGTGCTGCCGTTCAGTAGGCGGTGAAAAAAATCTTATGGAGGAAAAATGAATGCCGACAGCATTTGTACTTGTAAATGCCGAAATAGGAACAGAAGATGATGTGCTTCGCGAACTTTTGAACATAGATGGTGTGGTGGAAGCTTACGTAGTATATGGTGTATATGACATCATTTGTAAAGTTGAGTCAAATGATATGGACTCGCTAAAAGCCATTGTGACCGGTAAGATTCGTTCTTTAGATAATGTGCGCGGCACATTGACGATGATTGTAGTTGAAGGCAATCGTTCTGAATAATAAAATTAAGTCCAATTAAAGAACCTCTCTTTAATTTTTTTTAATGTGCGTGCGTGTATGCAACCGCAAAGGAAGAAAAACATATATTGCTTTCGTTTTATAAGTAGAAAAGAAAAATTAACATAAATAAAGCAAAAGAAAGTACAGACGCAAAATCAAGAGGCGTCACCTACCATGAATCAAGAAATAAAAAAAATAATTGAAGGATGTAAACAGATTTTTGAAATACGTGGGTATAAAATTCTTAAAATTGAGAATTACGAAGATTGTACAGACGTAATTGGCGAATTTAAGGATGAATCTGGAAACAAGAAAAAAGTTATAGCCCGTATACCCTACAAGGATCCTGTTGGGGTCAATGTGGTACGAGATTTTGCTGAGTTAGTGGAAAATGAAGGATACAATCATGGTATGATTTTAGCCATCTCACGATATACTCATTATGCTAAAAAAGAAGCACAAAAAGCAAAATTGGAATTTTTCCCCAATAATTTTGCCTATGTCAATTTATTCCAGCATTATTTAGTTCCAAAACATGAAATTGCCACAAAAGAGGAAATTCAAGCCTTAAAAAAGAAATACTCCCTTAAGTTATGGCAACTCCCTCGCTTATACCAAAGTGATCCAGTGGCAAAAATTCTAGGAGCTAAAGTTGGAGATGTTATTAAAATTACAAGAAAAAGTCCAACCGCGGGTGTATATGTTACATATCGCCTGGTAGTTGCAAAAGAATTCTATTAACGTCTTTCATTAAACTGCCTTTAATAAGCAAACAAACGAATGGTTTGAGGGATTTAACCTATGCTTATACTAAATTGGAGAACACGAATTATCTTAGTAAGTATAACACTGTTATTGGTAATCGGAATGGGAATAATAACACAAAGTTCGTCAGCATCAGACGCTGCTCCAATAGATGTAGATATATTACCAATTGGAGAGCGAAAACCACAGCGCACAGAAGACGTTGTCATTGCAATCGATTTAGTTCATGACAATCGTGTAAACGAAACTGAATTAAACAATACTCTTTCACAATTAGAAACCATTTATAGTAACACGTCAATTAAACTTATTAAGGATAAAAGTCGTATTGAAAGTTCGGATTTAAGTGATGTGGATCTTTTAGTCATTATTGGTGCAAACAAAACTTTTTCGCTGGCGGAAAGAGAAACAATTCAAGATGCGATTTCTAAAAAAGGAATGTCATTACTCATCGCTGAAGGCTTTGCAAATCAGACTGAAAGCTTTTCAAACGAGCTATTGTTGCCATATGGCGTTGAATTTAATATCACGTCAGAACAAACAATGGTCGATCCTGATACGGGCAATGAAACGAGCCTTTTAATTATCGACGCTTTTACAGAACCAAGAATTCCAGCGACAACAGACTTAACCCGTCTTGTAATGCCAAATAGTACTAGTTTGACCTTGAACACAAGTTTACAAGAAAATTATACTTTAAGAAAAGAAACGGGACTCCTTTCTTTATATCCTCTTGTTTTAAAGAATAGTTCAGCAACCACCATGGAAGGAAATATTCTATCAGCAGCGGTCGAATTGCAGAATGGGGCTAGAATAATAGCAATATCCTCTGAAAACATGTTCGATTACCGCTATATGCCAAATCCTCTAGCAACTGAGGAAGAAAACCGCAACGCTATTGACACACCATTTAATGATAACGACCTCTTTATTCTGAATGCTACCCAATGGCTGAGCAAAGTAACCGGCTACATAAAATTTACTAATCAACAACTCAAAGAATATGGCCAATATTTGAAAAAAGGTTCTCTTCTTCATGGAGAAGTTAGTATAATGGATTGGAACACAAATGCCAGTTTAGACAACGTAAAAATCTTTATTTATGCCGACCGTATTGGCCATGTATTAACATATTCAACCATGCAACCAGCAAATGCCACGCATTACGTTGGAATTTTAGATACCAGTGGAATAGGTACTGGCTGGCTCAGCATTCGTGTGTACGCAGAACGACGCGGTTACTACTTGACTTACACCGAACTTGGAAAAGTGTTTTTGAATCCCGATCCACAAACGCCACAATTCCCCAACTTTATGGCAATTGCCGTTTTTGGTGGTGCACTGATAATCGTCCTTGTAAGCGGCTTTAATGTCTGGACCGCACTGAGAAAAGAGAAACCTTAAAATCTCTTAACATTTTTTACTTTTGTTTATCTATCTTCTGTACTATTATGAAGATCTAAATAAAAAATGAGTTCCATCACCGGCTTGACATAAATCTCCTTATTTTTTCTCATTATTTCAAAATATGGAGTTAATATTGGATGTTTTTAGGAAAGTTTCGTCTTTCATTAGCTCCGGGCTATCAAAAAGTAATATATCCCGCGTTAGTAGTCGCTTTGGTCTTATATGCGTTATTTTTGGTCACATTTCACATATGGCTATGTTATATAGGAATCATATGGACCTTTTTAGTTGGAATTCTCATCTACTTTTATCGAGATCCACAACGGATAGTTAATCTTACAAGTTCGGCTCTTTTAGCACCTGCTGATGGGACGGTTACTTATATTGAAAATCAACGCCGAAAGCTGTCTCCAACTGATGCTGACGCTACAATAGCCTATACAATTAGAATACGAATGACACTTTTTAATGTACATGTGAATCGGTCACCACTTTCCGGGAAAATAGTCGAAATTAAAAAATTGAGCGGTAGTTATTGGCCTTTTATTCCATATCTTAATAAAGGGTCAAAAAATAATGCTCGTCAGATAATTAAAATTGAAAATGACCTCTTTAAAGTCGATTTCGTGCAAATTGCAGGTTTTTTAGCAAGACAGTGTGTAAGCTTTAAAAAAATAGGCGAATTCGTTGAACAAGGCGAAAAAATTGGGATGATTCGCCTAGGTTCAGAAGTAGAACTCGTTATCTATCCAAAGTCAAAGAATATAAACCTTCAATGGCGCGTCAATGTTGGAGATAAAACAACGGCTGGAATCACTCCAATCGCCACGATCATAACCACCAACGAAACTTAATCAATTAATTAAAGAAGAAATATGTGAGGATTATGGCGCTACGTTCAAAAATTACGATGCCGCATTATCTTATTGTACTGGCATTCATTTCCACAACACTTAATGTAATAGCTGGCTTGTTAGGAATTTATTTTGCTACTCAAGGAAACCTATATGTAGCCTTTCAATTGGTTATTTTAGGAGCAATTTTTGATTATTTAGATGGACGTTTTGCTAAAAGAGCTCCCTACCAACCAAGCATTGGTATTTATGCCGATTCGTTTGGCGATGTGATCACGTTCGCCATTTTACCCTCTTATATGCTTATTAATGTCAATTTGATGTTTGATGGGGTTGAACTTCTTAATGTAGGTTTTTTCGGTCAAATTAACCTAGCCCACATTTTAATCCCCTCGTATTATGCTATTTGTGGCTGGTTTCGCTTAGTTCGTTTTGCTGCACGCCCAACCGGAATTTTATTTGAAGGGTTGCCTTCTCCAGCTGCCGCTCTGTTAGTCGGTTCTTGGACAGTGGTTGCATCCGAAGTCTCTTTTAATCATCTTTTTTCAAACGGTATCTTGGTAAGTATCGTTTCTATTGCTGCCGCCACATTAATGGTTACCACAATTAAATATCCCAGCCCAAAACGCATGTTTAAAATTGATTTGATTCTTATCGGTGTAGCTGGTATTACCGTTTCCTTGTTTGTAATTTTCCCCTCTGTATATACTGCCATTCCAATTGTGTTTATCTCCACATTATACACTGTTATGGGACCGTGGTATTTAAAATACACGCAAAAAAAATTGGCAAAACTGAATAACAACAGAATGACTGTGAATTAAGTGAGCCAATCACTCAAACAAAATCATATATTCGAATTTAGTGATAGGATCCACATTTTTCCAATAAGTGAAGAAGAAAAAAAGTCCTATAATTCTTTTCAAAGAATTAAATCCCACTATCCCGATTTTTCTCTGGAAATTTTTGTCAATACACCTTTTTTGAAATATCTAAAGCAACATTCTAAAACACGGGAAATCTTCTACTTACCAGACGCTTCCGACACACCATATCTGTTTGGAAATTCACAAAAAATAAAAACTCTAAGGCCAAATCAAATTAATGGCCTATTTCTCAATACTTGCCACTATTTTACCCGTGTGGCGTTTCAAACGTTACCACTTGAGCGCAAGCAGAATACGACGATTGTTCACGTTGATGCGCATTACGATCTATCAAACCAAGAAAATGACTTAGATGGTCATGATAATAAATGGATACTACCGAAGTGGGCAAAACAAAGTATATTAATTGGCGGCTGGGATGAAAAAAGTCATGATAAACATGAAGCCACCAAATTTTTGGCACATTATCCCTCTATTGAAGATTTCTTATCAGATGCTACAACAACACAGAAAAAGCTCATTTCACGATACGTTTTTTTGACCATCGATTTAGATTTTTTTTCGACTGAAAAGGAGATAAATAGTTATTGTGGTATTCCAAATTACTGGCATCGCATGTTCTGGATTGGTCACGCAAAAACATTTAAGCAGCTTTTAGATTTAAAATACTCTAAACGTATTCTAACTAATCCGTGGTTGCTTTTAGAGGATGAAACGGATTATAATTCGGTAAAAGAATTCCGACAAAAGCGTATTAACAGTATATTGGAAAAAATTGCAACAGTGGAAAAGCATATTTTTGATCTGCTGCATGTTCTCAATGAGGATTTAGAATGTGACGTCTTTTATTGCGATTTTGCAGAATTTTCTCACTTTGCTGATATAGAGGATATTGCCTATCGATCATTGCTGACTTTAATGCAAAAGTTAGAAAAAAATTTTCTGCCATCGTGCTAATCTTCTTGATGGAAAAATAGATTTGGTCGTAAGGCTTTGTATTCTTTTTCTGTAAGGTAGTAATGATCAGCCGTATTATTTTCAAGAGCAATTTTTACAGCGAGTACATGCTTGCAATAGTTTCGTTTTTTTCGTAAGATAACGTTGATTGAAAAGTCTTTGCATTGACACCACCATACATTCGGTGCTTTTTGATCAAATATGACTAAATATTCCGTGGTTTTTCCGACAACGACATAATGTAACGCCGTGGTTTGGCTTTTATGGTCATATCTGATGTGATATACTTTGACATGGTGATTTTTTGCGAGTTTTTCTGCGGCTTTCCATCTTTGATTCACGTGTGAGTTTTTTGTAATTTCCCACACCACCACTGATTATTATTATCATCACTAAGCTTGACATTGGTTGGCGGATCTATACCATTATAGCACAATGCCATATTTTTCCAACAACATAATCACCATAAATATACCAGCCATTCAGTTCTGGAAGTTCTGCGCTGCAATATACAAAACCGCCAGTAATGGAATATCCTCCGTCAGTCTCATGCCCCAATACTGTAAACCATGTTTTTTCATTGTATTAAAGAAAAGAAGCCCGTAGAAGCTCTTTTTCCGATTCGTATGAGTCTACCCGATAGTATTAAATACCGGGTGTTTAATGGCTTGTGAACTGATTAACCATGAATCGCTGGAAGAAGTTCTCCGGTCAGTTTTTTAGAAGCAACAGTAGCCAGTGACTGCTGGCATTGTTGCCAATCTCGTTGTTGGTGGAACTGAAAGGGAAGTTCCACCTCGATCACCGGGCGTGCAAACTTCCTTTTATACGTTTTGTTCGTTTTATGGTGTTGGCGATACTGCTCTGTGGCACACGCATTTCGTTGCGTCGTGTGGCACGAAAAACAAAGCGTCCCACGGCACGTCGACTCATAGGTCTGCAATTGATCTCTCATACGGCAATTTCTAAGCGTTTACGGAAAATGCCGGTAGGGCCGCTGGTAGAATTAGTGGAGTTTCTTCAAAACGCGGTAAAATGTGCGTATCGGCAGCGACAGTTACGCTTGCCAAAAATGCACGCGGTGGATGCCTCGACCATGGAAGTGTCACCGCGCTTGGTGCCACAGGCAGCACCAAACGGCGATAAAAATGCCGTGCAGCTGACTGTCATCATGAATCCGGAAACCTGGCAGATAGAAACCATGATTGACTCATCTGAAACTACGAGCGACAACACCACCTTTCCGGAGGTAGTAGAACGTATCACACGCGGCCAGTTGCTGATTATTGATGGTAGTTATAAGCGATTAGCGGATTTCAACCCTCATTCCGAAAAAGAGTTATTTGTAATTTAAGGCCGTTACACGTCGACATTCTCGAATTTAATCCGACAATAACCTTTTCAGAAGCTCCCCTACCTGATTTTTGTCGGACGGAGTCCCGACACGTAATTTTGTCGGGATATCTCAATCTATTTTTGTCGGTTAGTTTCGGCAAAAGAACGGCGCTAACCAAAGTTCGGAATGAGGGATTTCAAGCGGTTACGTGAAAAAAAGGCGCATTTTTTAGCGGCAATGGCGCCGACTTACCGTGTTCAGCCGTTACGAGTACGGAAGGTGTCGCGGGGCAAAGTGCGGCGGTATCAGGATTGGGTGGTGGAAGCAGACTTTATTGCCAAAGTTGGGACGCCACACTATGATGCCCCATCAAGGCGCGAATTTTGGTGCTGTATAATGAAAAGACCGGTAGACACAGCGTGTTGTGGACGTCATTGTTTTCAGACAAGGCAAAGCAGTTAGTGGTGGTGTATGTGATGCGTTGGCGAGTGGAGTTGCTGTTTCGGTGGCTGAAGACAGAGTTTGACTTGGAATATCCCTTATCGTACGATGTGAAGGGGTTATTTACCTATTATCTGCTGATGGCAGTGGTGTGGGCCTTGTTGTTGCTGTTTAAGGCGTATGTGCAGGGCGATCGGAGTGATCGGCTGTGTGTTTCGGAAGTGTGTGACGATTTTTTGGCGATGGCGGAAAATCTGGCATGTGTGAACTATAAACCACCGGAATAGCCGTTAACCCGGAGAAAGTTCTTCCAATGCTATGTTACGATGAAAAATAGGAGAACACGGACGTGAAGAGAATGGAGTGACATGAATAAGTGAAGTAAAAGTTGTGATATTCCCAATAAGCGGAAATATCAGCGACGTCATCGTGGGGCAAATAAGTTTACAGCATTGCCCGTAGGACCGTACCACCGCCACTCCAGCTCCCACCATCACACCCGGAAACACCACCACCATTTACGAAAACTATAAAAAAATACTAATCGGACATGAACAACGGCAAACACAAGAACATCTTCATCTTCAACCACAATCGCCACCGACGCCTTCTTCCACGCATACCTCAGCATCGTCACCACCACTGAGATCCGACGACACCAACAGTCCTACCCCCACTCACACAACGACTGATGCTGCTGTGGCGGACGGTGATGCTGTGGCAGACGGTGATGTGGTGGACGGTGAAAAACAAAAACACCACCAAGCTGTAATCGTACGCCAGACAATTTTACAATGAGCATATCGTTGGGTGAACAATAAGGATGACTTACCGCCGAACTTGCGAAAACAACACGATTTTATCCGAAATTATAAAAAATACGCTGAGTGTACGCACATACCTAATCTCAGTTTACGAACAGTCAAAAGAGCTGTCAAAATAGCTAAAATTGCAATGCAACACGAAATACCGCTAGAGACACTTTGACGTTGAACAAAATGCATGGATTGAAAACACTAGAACAGGAATTACCACATAAATTTGTAGCGCCTAATATAAGAAATAAGAAGAAAAAAACATGAGAAAACAGCAACTGCCAGTAACCGCTATAATTTACGCACATAAAAAATTCTCAACTGAAATGCACCTCGTAGATCACCACACGGCGATGATCCTCCTCACTCCGCCCACCACCAAAAAAGATTTTTTTATTGCCGTCCCTCACCTTTTATAAACTCGCTCCGCCACTCGTCACATACCACCAAAAAAGGATAAGGAAGGAAAAAATCCCTAACTAGGTGAAAATATGGCGACTCCCACTCCGACACAAAAAAAATCATCTTCTCTTACTGCCGTGAAACTCCAATCGCACACACGACAAACTAAAAATACGGACAATATCCGCTCACACCACCACGACGCCCACCACCACTTCCTCACCGCCCTCCTTCACTCCGCACCGGACCCCGAAGCACTCCTCTCCCTCATTCTCACTACCGAATTTCGAACAAACGTCACACCACCACTCCACACCGTCAAACTTTCTTACCACTACCGCAAGACCTTCGACTTTCTCCTCCGCACCACACTCTTTACCTCTACACCACCTACGCCGTCTTCTTCTTGTTCTTCCACCGCGGCTGCCACCACTAACAGCACCACCACTACCGTCACCCAGCAACTCGTCATCACCGAAGAAGACCGACAACTCCTCGTCCGGCTCTTCCTCCTCACCTTCATCCATTGCCCCACCGCCCCATTCTCCTTCAAATACCTCGCCTATGAAGTGCCCGAACAACTCATACAGCTCTTTCACCTCCTCAATCACACCGCACCGATCCTTCGGCAACAACTCCAGCAGCAACGCCAGCAACACCACAAAACCACACGCATGTTCGCCCTAACAATCGCTTACCACCTCCTTCATGCCGTTTACTCCTACTCCACTGCCGCAGCGACCTCCACCGCCACGACGAAAAACACCACCACTCCTTCGGATAACGACGATACCGCCACTCCCTCCACGCCGTTACCTACCGTTACGCGTGTCTGGGTCGTCAATCTCCGAACACTTCCCGTCACCACGCGACTCATCCTCGATCACCTCACTTATTCCGCAGCGAAACTCTGGAACACCGCCAATTACGCCCTCAAACAGCAACAAACCGATCTCCGCTCCCTCAAAGCCACCTTCAAAACCACCTTCTGGTACAAAAATCTCCATTCCCAATCCGCTCAAGCCGTCCTCGAAAAACTCACCGTTGCTTGGTCCAACTACTTACGTAAAAAAACCGAAAAATCACCACGCTTCCAACCAAAAAACGGCCACTTTCCGGTAAAGTGGAAAAGACAAGGCTTTAAAGTTCTTCCTGATCCCCGTACACACCGCTGGGCTCTCCGTCTTTCCTTATCCCAACAAACAAAAAAGTATCTGCAGCAACAGCATCACCTTGAGTCCAGGTTCCTATGGGTATCGTTACCAAAAACGATACCGCTCAAGGTGGTGCTAGGCTTGCAAGAAGTCGAAATTGTGCCGCATGATATTTGGGGACACCGCTTTTATGTGCTCCATCTGATTTATCGGCTTCCGCTCTACAAGCACCACCACTGCCAACGACAACACCAGCAACGCAGTGTTCCGACGAAACCAGCACTGCAAACTGACGCTGAACAAAATCATCACTCACCGTCTGACATGAAAACACCACACACCACAGCCGCCGATGCTACCACAACCACAACAACCACACCCGCACGGGTGATGGCCATCGATTTAGGTATTACCAATTTTGCCACCGTCGTCATTGAAAGCTGCCAAACGCCTCTCATTTTTGACGGCAAAGCCTTAGTATCACGGCTCCGTTGGGCGGCGAAAACCATCGCAAAGTTGCAAACGCGTTTTGATACCTTGGTTCAGCAATATCACGCGAAAAAAACGAAAAAAAGCTACCAAACAGGAGATATATACGTTATTTTTAAAACTACGAAAGCGTATCGCCAAAATTATCTGGCAGACACGTTGGTTCGTCTGGGACTACCTCCACAAGTTGTCCACTTGGATGGTGGACACCGCCGTCCGCCTAAACGTCCATACCATCGCCATTGGCGCCTTACCACGCCATATTACGCGGATGAACGCCGGCCGACGGGTCAATGAACGGCTCCACCGGATACCTTTTGGCCGTTTTGTCCGCCTTCTCACCTACAAAGCCGCAATGCATGGGATTGTCGTCCACACCGTCAATGAAGCCTATACCTCCCAAACCTGCAGCCGGTGTGGCTACCGTGCCCGCGCC
>WAPZ01000350.1 GCA_015520535.1 Candidatus Heimdallarchaeota archaeon | reverse complement strand
GGCACGGCATCTTGCATGTCGGACCGGAAAGCGCTGGCGCTGACCCCGGGCCGGCGTGTTATGGCAAAGGCGGAAGTCAACCGACAGTGACGGATGCTCAACTTTTACAAGGAATTTTAAATGCTAACAATTTTTGTGGTGGAAGATTACCGCTCTATCCCAACTTAGCGCACAACGTTATAGATGAGCTGGCAAAAAAAATGAAATTGTCTTTAGAAAATGCAATTTTGGGAATATTAAAAGTATTTCATCAAAATATTGCCAGTGCAATAAGAAAAGTTTCCATTGAACGCGGATATGATCCAAGAAATATGATTTTAATACCCTTTGGCGGCGCGGGTCCTGCTCATGCGGCATTTATTGCTGAAATTATGGAGATTAAAGAAATCATTGTCCCGCAACATCCCGGCATTTGGTCCTCAGTTGGACTTTTAATGGCAGATTTTCAATCTTTGCGACAACAATCAATAATTAAAAATGTTTTAACCCTACAAAAGGACGATTTAGATCATGTCATAGCAAATCTGAAGCAAAAAGTCTATAATGATCTGCATTCACAAGGTTTGGACGTTTCTAACTTAAAATATGAAATTACACTCCAATGTCGGTATTATGGCCAAGCATACGAGTTAGATGTGCCTTACACAGAAAATACCGCGGTAGAAGAAATTGCACAGCACTTTCATGCCATACATCAGCGCAATTTTGGTTATTCTTCACCAGAAGAAGTCGTTGAAATCGTTAACATCATCGTACGAGGTGTGATACCACGAAAATTACCACGTTTTCCAAAGCTTAAGGAAGGAAAAGAATCACCATCGGAAGGAAGCATAGTAGCCGAACGAAAAGTCTTATGGGATACAAACATAAAACTATCCACCCCCATCTACAAAAGATCGGCACTTTTATATAAAAACAAGATTCAAGGACCAGCAATCATCGAACAAATGGATAGTACTACAGCAATACCGCCAAATTGGGAAGCAACAATTCTAAAACATGGCGAAATTCTATTACAAAAGAAACCATAAATCAATGGAAAGAAGGTGGTTTGAAATGGGAAAAGCCGAAACGTTGTACGAGAAGCTAGATCCAATAACATTAAGTGTGATAAATAATCATTTTACCGCTATTGCAGAAGAAATGAGCATTGTTCTTAAAAAAACGGCCTATTCACCCAATATCAAGGATAGAAAAGACTTTTCTTGTGCTATTTTTACGGGTACGGGTGAATTAATAGCTCAAGCTGAAAACATTCCCGTTCATTTAGGTTCAATGGCGCTTTCGGTCCAAGAAGCGCTAAAAGAAACCGAAGAACTCCACCCCGGTGATATTTTAATCAGTAATTCACCACTTCGCGGAGGCACACACCTTCCGGATATTACATTAATAAAACCGGTGTATGAAACCGAAAATGAAGAAGAACCCCTCTTCTTTGTTGCCAATCGCGCACATCATGCCGACGTGGGAGGCATCACTGCGGGAAGTATGCCCGCGTTTTCACGTGAAATCTTTCAAGAAGGCATCATAATTCCACCAATTAAGATTGTAAGGAAAGGATTTGAACAAAAAGATATCATGAAGTTGATTTTAGAAAACGTGCGGACTCCTGACGAACGAAAAGGTGATCTTCGCGCCCAAATCGCCACCCTTAATCGCGGTGAAAAAAGACTCCTCCATCTTATACAGAACTATAAAACAGATTTTCTAACCACAGCCGCAAAAAAGCTGATGGACTTGGCAGAAACAGAAATGCGACGCGTATTATCTCCAATACCAGAAAAACACGTAACTTTTACGGATTATCTCGAATCAAATGGCATTGAAGAAAAAGACGTTCCAATTCATGTGGAAATTTGGCGAGAAGATGATAAAATTAAAGTGTCTTTTGAAGGAAGCGCCCCACAACAAGAAGGAAATTGTAATGCGCCCTTTGCAGTCACATTAAGTGCAACCTTCTACTGCTTTAGAACGCTTTTAGATCCCAAATTCCCCACCAATCAAGGATCATTTCGACCCCTTCAAGTGATTGCACCAAAAGGAAGCGTTGTAAATCCCGTATGGCCCGCTGCCACAAGCTCTGGCAATGTAGAAACCTCACAACGAATCGTTGATGTTATTTATGGAGCCCTTTCTCAAGTCTTTGACTTCATACCCGCCGCATCTCAAGGAACGATGAACAATATCACCATTGGTGGTTATGATTCCATACGTAAACGGTTTTTTACTTATTATGAGACAATAGGAGGGGGTGTGGGAGCCAGTAAAGCTGGAAATGGTGCGAATGGTGTTCATTCTCATATGACCAACACCTTAAATACACCAATTGAACGACTTGAAACGTATTATCCGTTTAGAATCCTTGAATATTCTTTAATCCCAAATTCTGGTGGAAAAGGTATCTATAACGGCGGCAACGGAATTCGTCGTACGTATTTAATACTCACGAAAGCAAAACTGTCAATCCAATCGGAACGCAGAATACATGCGCCGTGGGGATTAAATGGCGGACAACCTGGGAGAAAAGGATATAATTTCTTAAAACGCCGCGGAAAACTCGTCCAACTGAAAGGACGAGATGAGATTGATCTACAAAACGGAGATATAGTGATAATAGAAACGCCCGGAGGTGGCGGTTGGGGAAAACCACACTAAACGCCTATTTCCGTTTTTTAAATGCGGGAATTATTCCCAGACCTCCGGTCGATAGCGCGGCAAGTAAATTTTGACGACAGCACCACTTGTTCCATCGCTTCGATTTTCAAACTCAACTTTACCATTTAGCAATTTAGTTACAATATTTACAGAAATGAATATTCCAAGCCCGCGTTTTCCTTTTCGTTTAGTCGATTTAAGGGTAGAAAAATCCTTCATATGCAAAAATTCCGGATCGAAACCCTTCCCATTATCCGTAATAGTGATTAAATGGTATTTGTCATCAATATTCGTGTGTTCGATGATTACTTCTTTTATCGGATTGGGGTTATGATCTATGGCATTTTCTATAAAATTGCGTAGGACAAATAACAAAACATTATTAGCAGCGACTGTTCCGTCGATAGTGGGTTCTGGAATTTTGTGCCAAATCGTGAGATTTTCATCCAGTTTTTGCATAGTAATAATGGAGACGACTTCCGCTACCATTTCTATTGCATTAATTTTTTTGGTTTCAATTCCCAGTCCTGCCACACTTAGTGCTTTTATTTGCTGTAACAAAGAAATACCTTTATCTAATGTAAGTTCCATCTTTTTTGTAATCTTGACTATATCGCTGCTTTTTAATTCTTTGTCTTTATTGATCTTTTGATTCAGCAGAAATGCACGAAAATACAAATCCTGCAAAATATTTCCTAAATCATGAGTTGTAAGGGATAAAAACGTTTGGAAAAGTTCTTTTTCTTCAGTAAGATGTTTTTCATACCTAATATTTGCATCTATTAGGTTTTTGACCCCAATTATGACACCAAGTCCACTTAGAATCAACAATGAGGCATATAAAACATAGAGTAGTACTTCAAATTTATTGTATTCTGGATGGGTTTTTAATGCAAGATTTAATGCTGCAGGTAACATAATTATTAAAGCCATCATGTTAATGCTATAAAAGAGTAAGCTCACACGAGTGTAGAGATAAGAGAAATTTTTCGCTATAATGGCTGCCATTAAAGCTAACACGAGCCAAAACACAAAAACAAACATAGCTTCATAGTCATACACGTTTGGTCTAAAAAAATATGACATTACATCTGAGGAAAGTCCCGTACTATACAAAAATAAGGTTTCCAAAAAGAAAAATCCAACTAAAAAAAAGATTTCCACTTCAATAAAAGGGATATAATCTCCTAACGTTCGAATTGGTCCCCATTGTTG
>WAPZ01000349.1 GCA_015520535.1 Candidatus Heimdallarchaeota archaeon | reverse complement strand
GAATAGATAGTTGTCTACTAATCCGTTAATCCATCTAACTTAATTTCTGTATTATAAGACACGTCTTTTTTTCTCTTCTTACATAATTCAATTAGGGAATCTGATAGGCACTAGCAACTGAGACACGCTGTATCAGAAAAGACTACAGTTGAAAGAAAATGTTTCGGAATAATCGCAGATTTCTCCTCTTAGAATAAAAAATGAAGAAAAACGTTAGAAAAATAAAAAATGGCGATAAATTTTGAAGTTACAAGTTTTTTGCTCTTCTACGCCGTATTAAAACAATACTAACAATCCCAATTAGTGCTAACAATGATGTAAGAACAGTATTCCCGGGTGTACTTATTTGGATAACTGTTCGTGGTGGCTGTGAGCCTCCAGACGTGATTGATGTTGGTGTAGATGTTGATGTCGGTGCAGTTTCAGATGCAGCTAAAACAGTCACTATAACAGTATCGCTGGCTTTGTTATCAAACGCATCATAGGCAATGATTGTAAAGTTGTAAATACCGACTGACAGCCCATCTATGTTAACAGCAACCGTCATTCCAGAGAACCACCACGATGAATTTTTTATAAGAGTATTGTTTCTATAAATCGTGAAGTATGATGGATTATCATCACTTAAAGTCCAGTAGATGTATTGTTCAGTGCTGCCCACAACGTAAGAGATATCTGGTGGCTGTGATATTTTTGGATTGATTGAATCCAGTTTTAGTGAAGTGTATACAATTTCTCCTGTTAAATTAACGTTACTTATGGAATATACAAAAGTAACCAACAATCCAGAGTCTAAAATTTCAGCTTGAGCATATTCACCCGACGGCATATCTCTTCTGAATAATTTAGTTGGAAAACCATTCCAAGTGGTGTCCACATCACTCCTAAAGTCAATGATGGAACTCCATTTCCAAAGTGGGATACTCCATACATCTTTTGATGACGCATAGCCAGTTATGAAGTAGAAATGTTGATATTTCCACCACATATTACTTTTAGGAATATATCCGTTTAGAATGTTGACAACGAGCCAGTATTGATTGGTTTCTATAGGAGTTCCATTTTTATATTTTGCGTAGGCAAGAGAGACATTGATTTCATATTGCGTTACCCAGTAGTCGAATGTGAAGTTAAACACATAATCGAGTCCTTGATGATTAGTAATACTCCAGGTAAGCACATCGCCGATTTGAGGTTGTAATAATGGTATTACATTAGTTGCATTTACAACTACTGTTGTGTTAAAGCTTTTACCGTCGAGCCACCATGCATGCAAACTTATTTCATTTGTTCCGTTTTGGAAGATTGGCACATAAAATCCAAACTCTTTAGGATTGTCTATTGTTGTCACATAAGTTCCGTTAACAAAAACATCAATATAATCAAGAGTATACCAATAGAACCAGATTGGGAAATACAGTCTCATGTAAACCATGGCGCCGTTTACTAGTGTTCCGTTTAGCGGATCATTAATTTGAAAACTAGGTGGCGGTCGCAACCATACTGATGTTTGACGGGTATCACCAGCACCTGAAGCATACCACCAGAATACATATGTAGAATACATTTCAGCAGTAAAAACGATCCGATAATTACCTCCAGGCAAAGAAAAGGAATAGTATCCACTTGCGTTGGTATATGTGGTCAACACTATCACATCTAAGTCTGAAAATGATGAAGGTCTGAGATAAACCGTAATTGAAGCATTTGCAATTGGATCTTGCGTTCCTTCGTCATATACAAACCCATAAAATGTTGTTAAGTATTGTGAATCTGTCGTTAGTGGTCGGACAAAAAAGTCAGCTGTACTGTGACCTCCAACCCAAATGCTTCTCGAATCATATGTCGGATAATAATTGCTAATGTTAGTAATTATAGCATAACTTCCACTAGGAAGCGAAACATTGTAGTAACCATTCACATCTGTTTGGGCCACTTGAATTAATTGATACTGATTGCCGATTTCTCTGTAAAAGAGGATTTCAGCATTTGCGAGTGGGGTATTGTTAGTATAGTCAAAGATGTATCCATCAATGTAACCTAGTCTCCAGCCTTCTGAAAGTGAAACCAATTCAATTGAAAAATAAACACTTTCATTAACATACCCAAAGGATACATCTCGAATTTCTGGAGAAAAATATGTATCAGCGGAAACAAGAAGATAATAGTCTCCACGTGAAAGATTCGTTATGGTAAAAGCACCATTACTATCCGTGGTTACTTCTAGTATCAAAGTATTAGTATGTCGTTCAAAAAGAGAAACATTGGCATTTTGAATGGGCGTACCATTTCCGTAGTTGTATACATTCCCATAAATAGCATTAGAATTTTCAACAATTGTTGTTGGAATATAATCGATATACAGCATGTTAAAAGCGCCAATTCTATCAAAGTAATAAAAATGTCGATTATATTGACGATCGTAATAATTTTGTGGTGTTAACACTTCGATAGTATATTCAAAGCCTGCATATAAGCCAGTAACATTGTAGAAACCGTTTGTATCGGTTAAACCTGTTTGTACTAATATTTCACTATAACAATAGCAGTAGCGTGATGGATTTAAAACACGTTGGTAAACGTTTATCCGAACGGAACTTATCGGTGAAGACGTTGCGGAATCATGAACATTCACTTCAACATAACTTGAGTTCAGTGGTATGGTAATTGGTGATAAATAAAGATCTCTAGTATAAGTTTGATCATTGCTAATTCCAACCCGATAAATTGGTGAATAGGAATCAGTCGTATTTGCAAATATGTCGTAGATTCCTGCTGGCAGTGTGATATTATAATAACCGCTAGCATCTGGGGTAATAATGCTTATTATATTTGAGTTAACACTATCCACAATATAGATATTCACAGAGGAATTAACAATGCTATTTGTTGTGGCGTTGAAGACATATCCACTAATTACTCCTGAAAATAGGTAGATATCAAAATTGTATTCCCCATATGAGTAGATTGAATAAAATGTTCGATAACCTAACATACGTGTTGTTAGGTTTGCATGTAAGTAATATCTTCCTATTGGAATGTTTGTGAGGTTGTAAAACCCATTAATGTCACTGTATGTCTTTTGGATTAATTGATTTGTTAATTGATCATAAAGTCGAATTTCAGCACTTGCGAGAGGTATATTATCAGAGCTGTTATAAACATAACCTTGAAGATACGCTAATTGCTGGTTTGAATTTAATGAGACTAAATTAGCATAAAAATCGGTATGACTCCCAATAAAATTCAAATAAAACGACCAAGGCTGGGTGTAAGGGTAATAACCGGATTTATTAATGCTAAGATAATACTTTCCAAAGTGTAAGTTGGTAAAATTATAAAACCCGTTTGAGTCTGTAGAACCAATGGCAACGATGGTATTTGTGGCGTCATTATACAGAGTAATCTGGGCACCATTAATTGGAATGTGAGTTGTACTATCTTGGACATAAATTTCTATATAAGATTGATTGGGATTTTCCACCGAAAATAATTTTGTAACGACATTATTTCTTAGATTATTGTCAGAATTTGCCATTGTGACTATTCCCGTAAAGTTATAGGTTCTAAAGGTCGTTGGTGTCCATAGATAATTTAAATTGAGAGTTTGACTAACTGCTAAATCATTTGTTGCTGTAGTGGCAACTTGAGTGCCATCAAGATATAATGAAAATTGAATACTAGCAGTAGTTTCGTCCATTTGCCCGGAATTTTGAACTTTGGCTACTACATTATACGTTTCATTCAATCTAATAGTTTTAAAATCAGGTAAATCAATGCTAACCCCTAGATCATGTGGAAATGTGTCATAATAGAAGACCAAACTAAAATTTCTAATGTTTTCTAATTTTTCATCCGGGTAGATGTTGTAATGAAAGCCATCACCATAATTCAAGCCAATCATCGTCGAATCAACGGCTTTAATGTGGAGATAATTAAATTCGATTGTTCCGTTAGCATGTAAAACGACCTGAAACGTCCCTACAGGTGCACCATTGAGATGATAAATTTTTTCATAATAAAAAATCACATAGTTTTGAGTTGTGATATAGTAAATGTTGTCTTCGGCTCTTAAATCATCTAAAAATGGGGCAATAACGTATTGGAAATCACGTTCCGAACTTGGGAAATCGGAGGACCAAAAACGTGTTGGGTTTGTCGTATTGAAAGAGAGCCAACCATTACTACTGACATTAACAACAGTAAAATACTGGTCGTAGAAAGGAAAGGTAAAAGGCAATTTAACTGTTGTATATACATCATCACCTGAGAGCTGTAGGTCATGACTTTCTTTCGTAATTCCAATGAATGGTGATGATTTAATAAGTAACGGATTGATATCATACCATCTGAACTTAGCTTCGAACATCTGATAATTTTTAAGCGGTCGCGTTTGTGATTGTGTTAGTATTTCAGTTGTGGTTTGTTTATTCGCTGAATATTGACGTTCATGGTTGTAGTTACTGTTTTTTCTTGTGGTTGCATTGTTAGTTTTAGTTGGTAGTATATTTGTTTTTGAGTCTGGTATGGTGGCATCACTGTGATTTATGATTGTAGGTTCTTTGTTGTGCGGTGAAGAGATTGCGTGGCCGGTTACGTTTGGTGAGAAGATGATTGAGATGATAATAACATAACTTAAAACCATCAACTTTAGCTTTTGAGTCATTTTACATCCCTTTTGTTAATAAATTATAAATTAATTTCACTATATTTAATAGTTAAAGTTATTTAAAAGGATTTTGAAATATAAGTTCATTATGCGGTATAATAT
>WAPZ01000348.1 GCA_015520535.1 Candidatus Heimdallarchaeota archaeon | reverse complement strand
CCGGCGTCCGGATATTTTCGGTGAATGGCATCCGGAGCCGGTGCATTTAAAAATTTTCGCATATCGTTTCCGGAAAGTTTTTCCGGGTTGTTGAACCGGTGAAAGCGGGCGAACTTTTTAATCCTGTTTAAATACGATTTTTCGGTTTGCAGAGAACGATGTTTCAACCGAAGTACATGCCGGGCTTTTTCCAGAAGGTTTTCCCAGGATTTTATATGTTGGTCAGGAAATTCCTTTTGAGACTTCTCTTTTTGAATATCGAGGAAGTGGTGAAAAGGGCCGGTTTTACTTGCCAGTCTTCATGATGAAGGGACAGATAATGCAAAAAATCCTGTTTCTGCCGGGCGTGAAGAGGAGCGTGGTAATTTTTTGAACTGGTATAGCGGTATGCCTGTTTTACCCAGTTTCCATAATATGGAATGGATTTCTTTTTTGTATTTATTCTGGAAGCCAAAAATTGCCCGAACTGTTGCAGGATAATTTTTTTTATGGATTATATTGAATCGAGATATTCTCATTGTTTTGGGAAATAGATCGTTTCTTATCCACATATCCAAATAAATGCCTTGAAATTATAGGAAAAACTTTTTATAATTAAATTAAATGGGTGGAATTTGTTGGTTCTATATAAAAATAATGTTATACGCAATTGTATAGGGAGAAAAAGCGATGGATCATAATATGTGTCCAGTTTGTAAAGGGAGCAAAAAATGTCCCAATTGTAACGGAAAAGGTTACAAGATGGAAAAAGTCAGTATTCTTGCAACGGCTCCTTGGAAACTGAAGTTAACAGGCAGATCATATGAAATAAAAAGAAAGACTTGTTACACTTGTCAAGGTGATGGCTTGTGTCCTGAATGTCATGGCACAGGTTTTATTGAAGATTCTAAATCAGAAATGATGGCGCATATTCACGAAAAATTTGAAGAATATGTGGACAGTGAAGCCTATAATAAAGCGAAGCAACTATTGGATGAAGCAATAAATCAAAATGGGAAACATCCATCTCTTTTATACGACTTAGGTCAATTATTATCAATAAAAGGTAACAAATCTCTATTAGCCGGTAAAAAAGAAGAGGCAAACAAGCTCTGGAACCAAGCTATTCAAGTTTTCGAAGAAATATTATCAATTGAACCTTCATATAAAGAAGCTTATTTGAATCTTTGTGTTATCTACCATTTATTTCTGCAAGAGTATAGCAAGGCGATAGAAGTGGCTGAGAAATGTTTAAAATTGTTTCCTAACTATTACAACCTAATTGGTCTTTACTGCATGAGTCTTAACAAAATCAATGAGTATGACAAAGTACTAAATATTTGCGAAGAAAAAATTAAGGGAATAGAAGTCGATAATGATCCGGAATTGGAATGCGAAGTAGTAAACGAAGATGGTGAAATAATTGGAACAGTAAGGGAACAGGAAAAAGGAGGCTATCTTGTATGTATGGGAGATGCTTTTTTGGGGAAAGGTGAATTTGTTAAGGCAAAGGAATTTTACGAAAGGGCTAAAGAAATCCCTTCTTGGAGTTCGGGAATTGTCATAGATAAATTAAAGCAATGTGGAGAAAAAATAATCAATCACTGAGTCCATTTTTGCTGATTTGCGTATAACAAGGCGCTGCACCTGACCGCTGTTCCGCTGGCGCTCCACAGCGGCAGGTGAGCTTAGTCGTTAGGCCGTAGGTAAGCGACAAATAGTCCCATTGTTTTACGGAGAAAAGGTATGCACCCTTTCCGACATTGGCTGGATGAAATTGCATCCCAGGAAAGCGCAACTTTGCAGTTGGCGAAGGAATTTTTCGTAATATTCTCTCGTTTTGAGTATGCCCTTAAACAAGCAGGGTTTGTGAGAGGTAATAATCACGTGCAACCCGATTGGAACCGTTTTGCCGAGCAGTATGGGGAAGTATTTGGAAACAGGGCACAGAACAACCAATCTGTCAGGGAGGCTATTCGGTGTTTTCGTCAAGAACCGCCGCGCAGACAAGTATTGCGAAGCGGGCAGTTGGGATGGGAGCACACCCAAGAAGATCAGCAGATTATGAGGGGTGAGCGAGAACCTACTTTGCCGTGGCTAACGATTATGGTGCGGCGATTTAGAAATAATCTTTTCCACGGTAGCAAGAAGATGTTTGATGACCGACATCGGGATTTGGATTTGCTTGAAGCAAGTTTTGTTCTCTTGGGATGTTGGTTAGATTTGGATGAGAATGTCAAGCGTCGATTTATTATTGGCAGAGAACGGTTGTCTGTGGATCTTTGCTCTGCTGACTCGACCACGGCCTAACACCGGCTGCAGCGGACTCGCTGCGTTCGGTCGCTTCGCTCCCTCGCTTGCGAGCCGCTGAGCCACACGTTAGGCGGAAGGCCAAGGAGTGAACCATGAACCGAAGAAGCTGGGAGCAAATACTGAAGAAGTACTCAGAGTTTATCGGTCCTGGGAAGGAAGTCATAATCATATTCAAGAATGCGCGAGATCACGTCAATGGTGTGATCAAGGAAATTGATGAGGACTTTCTTGTTCTAGAGAACAAGGATGGAAGTGGGATTGCAGCTATTATAGAATTGGAGGAGGTTGCTGGTTTCAGAACTCACTGACGGGCAAGGCTGAAGAGGCTCCATGATCGAGTACCAACTTTCGGAACATGCTTACGAGATGCTAAGGGAGCGAAACATTCGAGAAACTTGGGTAAAGTTGGTTATGGAAGACCCTGAAAGACAAGAAATGAAAGAAGATGGTACGGTTCACTACATTCGAGCCATTGAGGAGTATGAGGGGCGATATTTACGTGTGGTGGTGAATCCCGATGTCAAGCCCCAGAGAATCGTCACCGTCTTCTTTGACCGTAGAATCAGGAGGTCACAATGAGACTGAAGGTGGATCACAAGAATGATGCTTTATACTTTCGGCTCGATGAATCAGCAATTGTCGAGTCTGAGGAGATTAAACCTGGCGTGATTCTTGACTACGATGCAAACGACAACGTAGTTGGAATTGAGATACTCGGCTTAAGCAAGCGTGTCCCGGTTGAAATGCTTAAGCGTCTGCAATTCGAGACCGTATGAGCTGATGAAATCTTCGCCTAACAACCGGTTGCAGCAGACGCTCGCTTCGCTCGCGCCGCTGAACCGTGCCGTTAGCCTTATAACCATTTCCAATGGAGAGAACACATGTCTGTTGGATTAATAGTTTACCAATTAATCATTTTACTATTCGTTTTTCTTATTATGCTCAATGGTTATTTGCGTGGTAGTGCAAAACAAATAATCGATGCTGGAATAAGTATAATTCTAATGATAACCTTGATATTGGCCTTCTTTATTTTTAACTGGAAAATTGTAATTTTAAGTATAATTGCAATATTTGTTTATTCCTTTGTTTCAAAACCTTTTGCAAAAAAATTGGCTCATCGTATGTTGGGATATCGAACAAGTTTTGATACTGGCAGTGACGATTCTTTAAAAGACTTTACAAGCGGGAAAATTTCATTAGAAAAATATTTTGAAAAATTAGAGAAAAAGCAGCAAAAATCGGAAGAGATTAGGTTACAAAAATTATTTGAGAGAAATCAAATTAGAAATGTTTTGAAACAGTATCAAAAAAATTATGAAGATTTTACCAATTATTTTCATTTGCTCAAAATGACTGGATTAGGTGAGGAATTAGCTTGGGAAATAATTTCAAATCCTAAAGATTTGCAAAAATTAATTTACTTAAAAGATAAGGGCTTAAGTGATATAGAAATCGCTGCTGAATTCATGAAGTTATAATTTTAATAGGAATAAAATTATGGATATTAAAGAATCTCTAAAAGAACAAGCAACAGAAATCCATGAACTATTATCAATATATATTAAAGTTCACGATTCCATATTTAAAAAATCGGCTACCTTTCTAAGTCTGTTTAGACGAGTTGATTTTGAAGATATTTATGATCAAACAGAAAACTTGCTATCACTTTTCAATCAAAAAAGGCAGGAATTAATTAATCTCAGATCCAATTTTGATGAAACTGTGCCGAAAGAATACAGACAATATTTCCAACAATTATTTACGTTTTTTGAAAGATTGTATGAGACCGTTGTTCTATTAAAGGATAGGCAATATCAATTGCTATTAAAAAGTAGAGGTGAAAGATACAGTTTTAAAGAATATATGGAGATAGAAAATAAATATAAAAAGTCAGTAGAAATATACATGTCAGAAGGGCAGAAACTAAACAGTATTAATTATCTCGTCTTCAATTAAAGGGTTAACAAATGGCTCAACCTGACCGCAGGGCTGTGCGGTAATTCCAGCTTTTTTGCACCGCATCATGTTTTGGGGTTTAAGAAAGTCTGTGCTCCGCAAGCCTGCAGCAGGTTAGCCAAAACGTTAT
>WAPZ01000347.1 GCA_015520535.1 Candidatus Heimdallarchaeota archaeon | reverse complement strand
CCATAAATATCCTGTTACGAGGACTATCGGTGGAATTAAAAACAAAGCATAGTGGAGAAAAACATTGCCCGGCAGGTATACGACAAAAGCACTGACGAGTAGCAATCCGGTTAGAAACAATTTGTGGGTTTTACCAAATAGTATTGAACTCCATCTTCTTTTTTGTTCTTTGCTCACTGTGAAAAAACCCCATACAAGGATTATCAAAACAAAGACAGAAAAGAATAATCTGAATTCAATTCCTCTGAAAAGGATAAAAAGAAATTTTACGGCGTTCATTACTACCCCCTTATTATGAGCCAGTCCCTCTCCTTTACCCGCATAAAAAAGGTTATTTAAGATATAGGATTCATAAAAATCTCTCCATATATCAAATTGAACCAGATAACCAGCAATCAAAATAACAGGAACAATTACTCCAGATAATAAAAAGATTACCGGTTTGAATCCATTTTTGTTTTTTAATATCCACATCAAATAAAAAATGCCTATGTATGCAGCAACCGGACCAGCCTGAATTTTAGAAAAAGGTACCAAAGTCAATAAAAAGCCTAACAGAAAATTTAAAAAGTAATTATTGGCGCCTGTTTTTATTAAATGGAAAAATATCCAAACAGATACTGATAACAAGACGAGTGTAGGGACTTCACCATTATAAGACACAAAATCCTTGTCTGAGAACAGAGCCACAAAAACAATAAGCGGCAATATAGCAAACCGGCTGACACCAGAATTCAGGTTAACCCGCAGAGCTTTAAATATTATTATAATAATTGTCAACCATAGTATTATGTTTAAAATTTTCGCCGTGAAATAGTCAATTGACAAATCGAAATGGCCCAGAATAGAAAGGATATATATTGGAATTGGTCCAATAGTAGTTCCGTCTACATCACGCCAGAAAACAGGATTGTGAACAAGAACGTTTGCCTCGGCGATGTGCTGTGCTTCATTGATATGTGTATTGTAACGGCCAAAATTTGGAAATTGACCAATCAAAACAACCATAAACGTTAAGGCAAAAAAAAGTGCTGTCGTTAAAAAACTTTTCTTTTGGTTGGTCTTAACTATATTATAAACCCAGACAAAAACCGTTAATAACACTACCCCGGAAAAAGCGGCTAAAATCCATAGCTCTTCACCGATAAGTTTTCTTTCAAGATTAATAAAAAAGGCTCTTAGGAGTTCCTGATACGGATTATTCGTACAAATCATCTGCTTACTGTTAGAGGGTATTTAAGAAAAGCTCTTATTAATTTTCTTTCAAAAGATCAATCAATAATTGATTGACCTGCTCAGGCTGTTCGTAATTAGGCATATGACCTGAATTGTTAACGACATAAATAGGCGCGTCCCGGAATATCATAGATATCTGTTCTTTGGAATTTATATTTAGATACGGATCATTACTGCCAAAAATTAAATATATATCGTCTAAATAACCCGGCTCCACCTCATCAACCATGCAATTTTCGGATATTATACCCAGCCACGTGGATAGGTACACTCGCTTAAAGCCCCTGAAACCTGAAAAAAAATCAAGGAGTACGGAATACTCGCTAAATTGATCCGGGTCGTAAAATTCTTTTATTCTCTTCCGGATATATTGCGGTTTCCAATACCACGTCATCAGTAAATAATTTAATACAGGGACTTTTAAAACTAAATTCGGGGAAAATCCACTGAATAACGATGGGCTTAAAAAAATGACCTTCTTAACATTGGAAGGATTGGTTTTGAGAAACTTCCAGGCAATAATCGAACCCATAGAAAGTGCAACCAGATTGATTTTTTTGTCCCGCAAATCCAGGCTGTCCAGTAATTCTTCAAATTGACGCACTAAATCATCGGAAGAATAGTCGATTCTTGGTTTGTCAGAGTACCCCCGCCCATACTGATCATATGTAAGGGTACTAACTCCCTTTTTATTAAGCCAACCAATGTTTTTTTTAAAAATTTCACTGCCAATGATTCCACCGCCATGAATAAAAACGGCTAATTCCTCAGATCCTTTTTCATTTAAGGAATATCTCGTTTGACCTTTTGATAACGCTATGAATTGCAAGTCATTTCTTTGCTCCCTGTATTTCCTGACAGATACCGGCTCCTGGATATAATCAATGACTAAGGTGGCAATGGAAATTAAAAATATCCCCGAAAGCAGATATTTCCAAAGTTTATTCATTACCCTTTGACTTGCCCTTAAATCGCTTTATTGCCGTAATTCCATAGGAAATGCCCGACAATAGTAAAAAAGCCATATAGGAATTGATCGGAATAGCACTACCACAAATATTTTGATTACATGCTGCACATTCTGAACAATCAGGTGTTGAATCAGCTAAACAAATATCAACACATCCGGCACAGGCAGCAGAACATTCTGTAGGTTGAGACCTCGAATCTATTGTGACAAACTCAAGGCTCAGTATTAAAATTAATAAAAATATATATTTAGAAAATTTCACTGTATGGTCAGGTCTTTAAATTATCAATTATTCTTTGATCAATTTTTTGGAGATCAGTTTGTCATCAATAACAAAGTTCAAAATGTAGACCCCCTTGGGTAGTTGCCCTTTAAAACTCAAATCACTCTGAAGATCCAGATCATGCAATCCCGCATTCAATTTCTTATTTATTGCATGAACCAGGCGGCCATTCGCATTGAATAATTGGAATTCCAATTCCTCAGTCTTATGTAATTGCAGAGTGATCGTTAGTTGATTGTCAAACGGATTAGGATAAGCACTGATTCCCATGGCAGTATCACGATTCAATCCATTGATTTGTTCAATTTTCAAGCTTACCATTTGGTCCCTGTTGGTGGCGATATACCCATTTGAATTTTTCAGTATATTTTCATCTTCATCCCTGGTATCCGATTGAATAAAAAACAACAATGTCCCATCTGTAAGAGAAACCGGTTCATCCGTTTTCACCGCCCATAATAAGACTTTTTCACCTGTTGGCAAAGTACTTATATCTTCCTCATCGATCGCGATTGCCCCGTTAATTAATTTTGCATTATGCTGTGATATACTCAACTGGAATCCCTCGACACCCTTGAAATTCTTTGCAAAAACAGGAATCTTCTTTACGCTTTTCTCAACAATAGGCTCTCCTAAAATAAGAGTTGGCGCTTCATCCGGATTTGATTTGAGAAATCCTCCATAACCCGATCTCGCATAAACGTCGCCGGGGATGAATCCTCTCATCGAAAACTGGTCATCAATATAGTCATCCGGCATAAGACTTAATCCGTCATCAATCGTATATTTTTTACCAATCCTATCCAGCTTATATTTTTCACCAACAAATCGCCAGTTGAAATTATCGGGCCTACCAAAAAATTGATGAATTATAATTTCACGCAATAATTTAACATCACGCCTGTTAATCTTTCCTGAATTATCAATATCTGCAGACAAGTATTCAAAATCAGAAAGAATAATCCGTCTGTTATGAATAAATCTTATCAATTGTATGTAGTCAATAAGATTTACTGTACCGAATGAGTAGGTCCCGGACTTTTGTGGATTGACCTGATACATTTCTCCCTTTATTAAATCAATTTCAAAAGTTCCGTTCTCATCAGTAATTACACTTGTGGTGTCTGTAATTTCCGTAACAAACGGAACTTTTGTTTCTGCAAGCGGCTCATCGTATACTGATTCTGCTTTCCCTGAAATTTGAACAAACGGCAAATCAGCATTGATGGCTATTACAAATCTGTTATCTCCATACGAAGCCGTATCTTCATTTATAGTAAAGTCATAAACAAATCCGTTATCCAACTTGTAGGATTCCCCATTATATTTATCAATCAAACTTAATTCATATTCTTTGCCGTACGAATCGAGATTGTTAAATGTCAGCCTGAATTCTCCCTGAGAACTTGAAGTAATTCCTAATGGAATCAGGTAATTCGCTTTTCGTGTAGGCAATGTATTTACAGCATAATAATCCCCGTCTTTCCCAATTGAATAAATATTTATATAATTTCCCCTTAAAAATTTAGCATCATAATGCGCATCAAAACCCGCCGTAGCATTATCAAATAAGGAAATATATGTCTTAACCGAGTGTGATACAGGATCCGAGGCAATAATCTGGAGGATATTCTCCTTTTCTGCTTTTCGTAAAAACGGAACAATCGTATCAGCCTTTATGTCCTCTGTTACTACCAATTTAATAGCAGTGCCATTATCATTATTTGTTTGAACAAAAAATCCCTGCCCCTTAGCAATCAAAGGACTTTCTGTAGTTGTTGGAGTCCAAACAATAAATCCGCCGTTGGCCTGATCCCACTTATAAAAAGCTGTATTCACCCGATTTACGTAATTCGTATTCCCCCAATTCACCTTACTCCAATCGATAGTTGATGGATAAGGGTTGGCGATCAAATTCCATCCGGGATCAGAGCTTGAACTGGTATAGGTAAGACTATTGAAACTGAAATCTCCTTGTGTCAACAAATTAACGTTATCATAGTGGACGAAACCGTCTGAAAAGTCCCTTGTGAAGATAAAAGCATTAACACCCTTGCCAGGAGGAATAGGATCCGTATTACTGGTCATTCCAACCCATGAAGAAGTGGATTCATCAAAAAACTTCAAATTTCCATAGCCTGTACCAACTCCTGTGATCGTGAAATCATCTAACCAATCTCCGACAGTCTGGCTTGCAACAGGTGTGCCCAAATAAAAGAACCCATAGAAATCTGATGGTCTGCCAAAATACCGCTGCACCTCAACATTACCCTCAATCGAAGCCGGAGATGTAATTTTCAGAATGCTCGCATCATAATCTTTGTTTGACACAAGGGCCAGATTTCCGCCCGTATATATTTTACCAGTAATAAGATTAAGTTTCCCTGTCAGATTCAGTCGATTGTGCAGCAGCATAAATCCTGTGGATCCGAAATCAGCATCCAATTGGTATATACTATCCCTTGATGCTTGAAGATAAAGGTGGTGAATTGCATTATTACCGGATTGAATAATTAAGTTCCCATTATCAAAACCCAGCATTCCGTTTACATTTGAATTGTTTAGAGTAGTGCCCGGCAATAAAGTAAGGGTATTATCACCGATATCCAGTACTGAACCGCTACCTAAAACGAGATCACCCTGAATGATTTTCACATTACAAGTATCTCCCTGCCCTAAAATATTTACAGTTGTATTGTTTGCTATTTCAAGATCTGAGAATTCAATATTATTCACACTACTCTGAACGATAATATTTGTGTTACTATCAAAAAATGTTTTTGAACCTGAACCATTTATACTAATATTATCATATAAATGTCCATCATTTGTTATATGCAGATTTTTATTGCTCTCACCAAAGGATTTTAATCTTCCGCCCGTACCATCCGGATATACGCCCCAGTTGTAAAGCTTACTGACATCCGAATTGGCTTTGGCATAGAAATCAGAAGCAGATGAGGGGTCTCCTCGTTCTATTACCATGGCATTGATAATTCCCGGATCAGAACTATTGGGATCAATCGTAATCAAAACCGTACCATTGGCATCAGATAAAACTCCTGAAATTAGCGCCAATGAATCTTTATTATTTAAGGGATCTATAATCACAGATTGGGCACCAATAGTATACCTGGTTTCTCCCCCCGCCCATGTTCTTGTTGAACTGGCCATAAAATAAAAATTATACGGAACACCATATTCCAGACCATTTACCTTTATCAGGCCACTGTTACCAACGCTTACATATTTGAATCGAAGCATTACATTTTCAGGGAAAATTGCATTCAGTGTTACGCCGTAATCTCTATGCCCGTCAAAAGCGGACGCAGATTCAATTTCGAGATTTGATGTTTGACGGTAGTTATCTGTTAAACCCGATAATTTCACCCCTGTCGCAGCAAAACTAAAATCATTCCAGAGATCATCAGGAAGAATACCGCTACCGTAAGAAGTCACGTTAATTAAAAATCGTATGGGAGGCGACTTTTGATTTGCGACATTTGAATATGCACTCGTACCCCCCGCATTTTCAGCTTGTACTCTGTAATAATACTGTCTCT
>WAPZ01000346.1 GCA_015520535.1 Candidatus Heimdallarchaeota archaeon | reverse complement strand
TGGAAGAAAGGTCTCCCGTTCTGGAAAATTGCAGACAGCGTAGCGCCAGCACTGGCCATCGGATTGTTTTTTGGTCGCATCGGGTGCTTTTTAAATGGGTGCTGTTTTGGTAAGGAATGCGACCTGCCCTGGGGCGTGGTCTTTCCAGAACACAGCCCTGCGGGTTACGTCTTCCGCGGTATTCCCATTCACCCTACTCAGCTGTATTCTTCCCTGTACGGGTTGCTTATTTTTATTATTTTAATGCTTCTGGAACGCCGCCAGCGGTTTGACGGATTTTTATTCGGGCTGTTCCTGGTGCTCTACGGCATTGCCCGCTTTACGGTGGACTTTTTTCGCTATTACGAAAGTCAGATGTTCGTCTTTGCCGGGCTGGATTTCAATCAGGTGGTCAGTTTAATCATGTTTTTATCCGGCATTGGCATTTTGTACTGGCGCTCCCGGAAAGCTGCAAATTAGAGCGTAAAGTGGCAGTACACCTGATTAAAAACTAAAATTTTTAAAAGAAAAAGCATATTCGAATAAACCCGGACTTCCATTCTCCACGTTATTATTCATTTGGACTACTAAGATTTAATACCTTGATCAGCTTTTGAAGGGCAATCTTATGTTTGACACGGTTCATTCTCTCAATATTTTGTAACTTCCATTTAACAGAAGGCAAATGTTGAATATGCTTTAATGGGAAAAGCTCCCATTCTGGCTTGCCTTGTTTTATGGATAAAATAAATTTTTTCTCATCCAACGTTAATGTATTGTGGATTTTATTAATTAATGTCTCCAATATTTTGAGCAATTCTTCAGGTGTTACCGAAACCATTGTCATTCCAGCAAATTCTTTCTGGAATGTTTGTTTTAAATCTTTGAAATGGGGACGTAGTAACTCCGCCATTGGGCGATTGTGGCTAATCAAGTAAATAAGAAACGCTTGTCGAACATTTTCTGTGAATCCCTCATTCTCTAATAATAGTTTAACATCAAATAAATCCCGGGGATGTTGACGGTCTAAGGCTGCACATATTTTGCTTCCATAAAGGTCAGCAAATGATAATACCTGTGCTTCCATTGATTTCTCAAACAATTCCTGGGCACGAAGTGAAAGAAGCCTTCTTTCAGGAGGAAAAACACTTCCCCTAAAAATGAAATTAGGTTCTACTTTAATTGTGGCGCCAGTTCGTTGAACAATCAAACGTTGAATAAAACGTTCTTGCCTATCATAACTGACTGAAACTTTTGCGTCAGGATATTCTTCCTGAATTTGAATCTTCAACTTTTGCAATGCTTTATGAATATTTTTTAATGTGGTATTCCGGTCTTCTAATGGAAGCCAAGCCAAATCAATATCAACTGAAAGACGCGGTAGGTCACGTATAAAAAAATTTATGGCGGTTCCTCCTTTGAGTGCCCACCGTGGCTCTTTTGCTAATAAAGGGATAATATCCAGGAGAAGATTGGCTTGTTCAAAAAACGGGGATTCCTTCATCTGTTTTAATCTCCAGGAACGGTAATTAGATATTTTTTATCTAATTTTCCATCCCTGATAATCTGTCGCTTCCCTCTACCCAGATTTATATGACTTATATCCAGATGATTAAGCCAGAAATGCTGTTGAATTTCCGCCATATACAAGAATAAGCGTTTTACTTTAATTGAATTGCACGATTCTAAAAGCTTCTGGATGACTTGGGGTCGCAATGTACTTAATGACTCCATAATTTTCATTGCCTCATCAAAACTTTGTTTTTGAGGAACATGATAAAGCATTTCCAGGATTGCCCGTTCCGGAGCAGAGATTTTAATTGAAAATTCATTATGGCGATACCAGGAAAACGAATCTTCGAACTGTTGATTAAATAATCGCAAATAAGTAAAGACAAAAGAACCTCCCCATTCTATTTCATTAACCCAGGGTGGTAATGTCTTAACAGTATCGCTATAAAGAAAGATTGTTTCCAGTTTAGAAGGAATAAAATGGGTAAATCCCTTTAACTGTAGGGCCGTTTTACCACCAACATGAACATTTTTTTCCTGCTGTAAACCATAAACAATACCCTGCCAATCAATAATATCACCTTTTAACCGATACGCTCCCCTCCCAACATTTTCTATCCAACCACTTTTGCGGTACTGTTTGAGATGGTGGGCAGTAATTTGTTTGGTTTTCAAATAACGGATCGTTAAAACAGCACCCCGGGGCCATTCTCTTAATAGTTGGTTTATCTTTTTCATGATTAAGGCTTTATTTTTTACCTAATTAAGAATTTTTTAAACTAAAATGCAAGTATAGTTTATTT
>WAPZ01000345.1 GCA_015520535.1 Candidatus Heimdallarchaeota archaeon | reverse complement strand
TCTATACGCCGCTCGCTTTTTTAGTGCCCATTGAAGAATCTATAACTTATAATGGCCCTGATGAATACTTACATTATGTTAGATCCTTTGATAATTACGTTCCCGATATCTTACCCGTTACTAATCAATCAAAAGCACAAGAAATCCTCTATCTTCAATCGAAGACCGTGTTTCAATTTCAAGTTACGAAGGCTTTAAATCACGCAAAGAATCATCGTTCACCAATTAATCCAAAAATTGTGGTCAAAACTATCATGATCAATTATACAGTTAATTATCGAATTGTTAATAAGGAAAATTACAATTTAAATTCAATATTAATATATAGGCCGTGGAGTTGGATTCATAAAACAAAGAATGGAAGTTTTATTTACCATTCCTCACTTAACCAAAACCGTACGGTCGCCATTCAAGCGATTACACCATATTATGAGAGCATTCCCGTCACTGGATTAATGGTCGTTCGCCAATATTGGTATTCTGTTGCGGAAGGAAAGTTTGCATTCGTGTTTGATCGCTTAATAATTGCCGATTTGAATGGTACAGCCTATTTAGAGTTAATTCTCTTATTGTCATTGTGTGGTCTGTGGTACAGCTCCTAATTTAAAGTGTATGATTATGATTGAGTGCATGAGGTTAAAAATATGGTTTCTGACAGAATAAAGGAATTAGATCCGTATGATGAAGATGAAATACGATCCTTTTTTGAAAAAAATGCGCAAACACTGACGAATGAGGAAATAAGATTTTTAGCCTCTCATTTTAGTGATAAAATTCGTGAAGAAACTGCTCGACTGTTGAAAATTCATAGATTAGAAGATGCCATTATAGAACAATTGGCTCACGATGAAAACCCGAATGTACGAAATGCCGTGGCTTTAGCTGCTGATACCGGACATGTGCCGCCGCATATAATTAAAATTTTAATTAAGGATCCATCTCCTTTGGTAAGAGCAACATTGGCAACAAAAGCAGGCACTCCATACTTGGATGTGGAAGACCTTATGACACTCGCCTCAGATTCAAATATTATGGTGACGTCACGCTTGACAAAAAGAATCAGTCTGGGGAAAGTGCCGTGGGACATAGTCACTCAATTAGCAAAAAGTGAAAATCCACACATCCGAGCTATTGTAGCTAAAGCCACAGAGAGCGAACTAATGCCGAAAAAAATTTTTGATCTCCTCTTGAAGAAAAATCACCCCTTAGTTCAACAAGCCTTGACAGTTGCTATCCCCAGAGGATGGGTTACATCAAATCATATCAAAGAATGGGCACAATCTTCTGATAAAGAATTGCGCAAAGCCGTTGCCGCACAAATTCAGAGCGGAAAAATACCAGATCAAGTTATAAATACCTTATTGGCGTCAGATTCACTTGAGGTGTTGCTGGTAATTGCAAGTCAAATTCAATCAGGCTATCTGTTACCTAAACATATTCAAAAATTGGCGGAAAAAAATTCATTTGAAATTAATATGACGATTGCGACACAAATAAATACGGGAAAAGTCCCACTTGACATTGTTATGCACCTTTTAAATCAAAATAATCCACAATTGGAAGATGTTATTTTGTGGTCGCTTACCGAAGCCGACGCAGATAAAACTATGTTGAAAAAGGTTATTCATGAAATGAAAGACTCACCATCGCTGATTTTAAAACTTATCGAGACCTTTACTATCCAAGTCAGCCAAAGTGCCCATGCCTATTCTGCTGCCTATGTGCAATTCTTTGTGGAGTTAGTTACAAACACAGTTCTTCAGAATCGTTCTGCGTTTAAGCAATTAAAGAACTTTAGCAACATCATTCAAAAATTAGAAGATGAATTAAAATCAAATAACCTTCTTACAGCCCCTATTGTCCAGCAAATTCAAAGATTAAAAAACCTCTAAGCAACAAATTAGTTGAAAGAATCCATTGGTGAATATCATGGTAATAGATGCACATGCACATGTATTTAAGCCTTTAGTTAAAAATGACATTGAAGTACTAGAAGATTCAAGGAAAAATGGCGTAGAAGCCGTGGTAAATAGTGCCGACTCGCCAAAAGAATATAACCGCCTTTTAAAGCAACATGAAATGTTTCCCGACTTTCTGTTTGTGACATTTGGTTTTGGGCCGTCTCGTTTTTATGAATATGATTTAGAGCGTGCAAAAAAATTAATAATAGAGCACAAAAAAGATCTCGTTGCCATCGGTGAAATCGGCTTAGATCATTACTGGGTTAAGGATTCGACCCTCCAAAAAAGGCAACGCGAGGTATTCATCGAACTTATCAAATTTTCAAACGAATTGAATCTACCTCTTGTTATTCATTCACGAAAAGCTGAAGACGAAGTCGTGAATGTATTAAGCCAATTTGCCGAGGTTCCCGTTTTACTTCACAGTTTTGACGGGAAACCGCCAGCAATCAAAAAAGCGTTAGATTTAGACTATTATATATCCATACCTACAGCCGTAGTCTTAAGAAAAAATTATAAACGCGTAGCCCACCATACGCCCTTAGAAAATATGACAATAGAAACGGATGCTCCTTTTTTGTCACCAATACCAAAAGAAAGAAATCAACCGAAATATGTCATTTATGCCGCAAAAATGATCGCTGAAATAAAAGAACTTGAACTTAGTGAAGTAATCACACAAACAACAAAAAACGCCCGACTTTTTTATAAAATATAGTAGCTAAAAGGAAAAATTAGGGTTTAAAGCCCCATCGTATTTTTTTGTTACATCATATCCAATATTTTCACATCTGAGAAAAAAGAGAACCTATATATCTTTGCTGGAGAAGAAGGTCTTTTGACTAAATCCAGTATTTTTAAATAATTTTTTAGAAAAAAATTCTATTTCTAATGTGTTTACCTAT
>WAPZ01000344.1 GCA_015520535.1 Candidatus Heimdallarchaeota archaeon | reverse complement strand
ATCTTAGAGAAAGACACCACAAAATTATCCCAATCATCTGTAAATTCAAGTGCTAAACATTCAAAATCGTGGTATTTTTCTATAACATTGATCGGGTTGCTTTTTACTCTACTTGAAGCAACTTATGTCTTCCAACCGCAAAATGTAATTAGTTTTTCGCCTTTTGGAATCTCAACAATTGTATTATCACTAATCGCGGCTACATATCCCTTAAATCGTCGGTTATCGGCCATAGTAGATTCATTATTGACATTTTCATTATTAGCAGAATTTAGTATGCTTATTTTTTACGGCGGCGATTCAGAACTTGCTAGAACGATATTTCTTTTTGGAATAATAGTTGCCGCTGGTATTCTTTATCTTAAACTAAGTGGCACAGAAGCTGAGCAGACGTTAAATTATAGAATTCTTATAGAAGAAATCAATAATGTTAAGCAATCACTTCGTAACATCTCAAATCGTTTAATTAATCAAGACGTTTATGACGTAAAAGTGGCAATTAATGAGTTATATCATGAAATTCAAGTTTTAAAACGTAAATTACGTGGATATGAAGAAAGAAGACTTTATTCAAAGCCCGATGAAGTACCAGTAGAAGTGGAAGCGGAGATTAAAACCCCTAAATCACAGCCCTCAATTGAGGAAAAAGTGATTCCAAAAATATCAGTCGATGAAAGCAAAGTAACCACAAAGGAAGTCATACCACCCGCATCCAAACCACTCGAGGCTACATTCAAAACAGCTACTCCGCCAATGTCAATGAAATCAAAAGAGCCGATTAGTGCTGAGGTGAGTGCAACATCAGATTCAACGTCTATTTCAGCTACACGGATACGAATCTTATCTGAATTGCGAAATGAAAAAAGTATAATGTATTTGGTTGTTTTTTTAGGGATGGCGATCTTTGGAATTGGCACTGTTTACCTTCTTTCACTCATTCTCCCACGACTGTCAAGTAATGTACCAGTTATATCGAAAGAAACGATAATTTTATTGATAAATATAATTTCGGTGCTGATTGCAGGAATATTAGTGTGGTTACAAATTTCTAATAAAGTGAACGAACGTTTTAGATTTTTGGTCGAAATTCTTGGCTTTGTTTTCTTTGTTTGGATATATATTCTTCTCGTCATCAACTACGTTTATTTCCCTAATGTGCTGTATTTAGATAAATCCACTCTAATTCTTACAGAATATACTTTAATGACAATGGCATTGATATTTGCCGTAAAAGGAAATTCGGAATTGGAATTTAATGGAAATCTTGTTGTCATGTTATTCTTCTCAGTCATACTCCTTAATCAACCGGATATTGATACAACAACTATACAAGTAATCGTGTTACTATTTTTTGCCATTGCTATCGTTGTCTTTCTTTTAGAATATAAAAAGTTGGTACGATTCTCTAGTTTAGTAGAATTATTATTATTTCCACCGATCGTTATCTGGTTGGGAGGATTTTCACCGTTCTCTAATATGATTATCTTTGAAAATGTGCTGCTTTTAATTGTATTTTTCAATTTATTCGTCAATTTGCAACAAGATTATTATAATTTCCTTAATCCTTTTACGCTACGTTCTTTTAACATGATTATGTATGTATATCTCACACAGGGTGTCCTCATTGGAATGCTTTTTAACGCAAGTAATAGTACTTTAGACGTTTTAAGTTCTGTGGTGATTCTTATCACGTTTCACGTGCTATCTTTTCTCTTACTTCGTAAATTCAATATATTGCTGCAAGTTCAGCATTTGGCGATTCAAAACGGGTTTTTTAATTTAGAAATTCGATATAATGAAGCAATTTTACTAGAAATAGCGCTAATAATGCTATTACGTCAAGAAATTGTTCTTTTAGCTTTTGGCCTTTTGTTACTATATGTAGCCCTTTTACCACTGGTAATTCGTGCTCAGCGCATCATACCCACCACTTTATTAGAAACAACACTACCACACAATATAGAATTTTTTATCCTTGAAGAAATTCTTGTTCTCTTTCTTGTTGCGATTAAAATATTAAATCCCTCCATGTTACTCCCTATAATTATCAATGCTTCCATCATTGGAGAATTTGAGATAACTACTATATTTTTAGTTGGAATTTTTCTATTATTGGACTTATTTGCATTATTTGTTCTACCATCCTTTTGTAAAGAGCCATCAACATTACGTTTTCTTTTAGTGACGTCAGTCTTTAATTTGGGTTTACTAGCCTCAATTTTTTTGAATCCGGTTATTGTAATGCTTTTAATAGGAGTTCTTTCCATAGTAAATGTTATTTTCCTTTTTACTCCCTTTGACAGCGCTATAAAAAGAATGTATGGATATATACATTTTTATTTAATTGGCTTTTTTGTGATTACAGCGAACGTCTATTATACTTTAGTTCAACCCGTTACAAATCTCCTTCGCTTTGATTTTGGCGGTATCAGCCTTATTTTATATGCACTCTTAACCATAATAATGGTTTTTTTCCCACAAATTTACTCCAGATTAAATGTTCGGTGGATAACAAGTGAATAATAGTGATATTGTATCTGACGCTCAGAGGTCGTCTTCTATGTCTAAGACAATCTTTAGTTATACGAAGAATTTCAATTTTAATGCCTATTTAGAACTAGTTGCCATGCTTTGTCTTAATGCGCTTTTTATGATTCTATCTTATCTAAAAACCATTGAAAATCCTTTCATTGTTCTGCTGACTTGTGCCTTAATTATCTTGCTGAATTTTGTGGTGTCTTTAATTCTCAAAAATACAGATTATTGGTACGTTATAACATTGGGGAATATTTCATACGTTACGTTTTTTTTCAGTTTTTATGCCATTTCTCCAGAAAATATACAAATACAATCCACTATCACAATCCTCTATTCACTAATTTTTCTAGAAATCGTTTTACTCCACCTATTTGTCATCGGATATTTTCTTGTGCTAAAAAAAGGAAAAACAATAGCTACCGTCATTCAACACCGATTAGAATACATTGTTTTGACAAATGCACTTATAGCCTCAATTGTTATAGGTTTAATTCCTGTCTCCCATCGTAATGCTAATTTCTTAGATGACGCAATTATCTTATTGTCGATAATGGTTTTACTTATTTCATCCTTTGTTAACTTGATATTTTTTCAAAAAAGTAATGAAAATGCATGGATATCAGTTTCAGCCTACTGGTTAGGAATTTTCCTTATTACGTGGCATGCAACCACATTAAGTCAAGAATTAATATCTATCACTTTTCTTTTTACTATTTTACTATTTTGGGGTAGCTATTTTATTCATAACAGCATTAAAGTCAGCGTTTTCACAAATACAATCTCTATTTTGTTTTTATTTGCGGTCCAATTCCTAGAACCGTATAAATTTGTTACGTATTTACCACTAGTGAGCATTATACTACTTATTTCATTTTTATTTGCCGTTTTAGTCGTAATAAAGACGCATTTAGATCCGCTGGCTGTTATAAATATTATTATACACAGTTTCTTTCTAAGCGTGCTTTTTACTCTCAATAAAACGATACTACCATATTTTACTACTTCACATTCTTTCCAGACGCTGCATACTATTACTCTTATCGACAAATATTTATTAGCTGCATTTATTTTAGTTACTTGTATTATATGTTATTTTTTTGTAAAACAGCGAAGAGAAGACATGTCTATTTCGTATGGTCCGTTTAAAATTTTAACCCATGAAATTGAACCCAATGTTGCACTTAAATTTGTGTTTGTTTGCTTTTCCTTGTTCTTGATTCCACTCTATTCGGCCTACCTTGCTGTTACAGATTTAGAATTTCAAGTCACACTGTTTGAAATTTATTCTCAAGTAGAAGGAAAGGTTTCTCTTACCATTACGATTAAAACTGCCCTAGAAGTAATTTCAACGTATCCTACACTTTTCCTTCTGGCTCTATTTTTTTATGATATTCTTGATTGGAGTTCACAAGATATTTTACGTGCTGAAAAGTTGAAATGGTTTCCCCTCATTTCTGTACTAATTTATTTGTTGTTACTACCAGAT
>WAPZ01000343.1 GCA_015520535.1 Candidatus Heimdallarchaeota archaeon | reverse complement strand
GTAACTAAGAGCCCTTAACATCCAAGCTTGTGCCCAACGAATGTAAGGAATCTTATTAATATATTTTCTATAAAAGGGAATCTTAACACGATCATAATAACCGTTATAAATACGATAATAAAAAAATCCTCGATGATCTTGCATATTCTTAAGCGTCCACTGAACAATTTTATTTAACACTTCTAAATAAGCGTTTGAAAAGTCTACAACTTCGCTAAAAGTTATAATACCTTGTGCACAACTGTGAATATCGATTGGATAAGTCCGACGACTGGCAAATTTTGGTGTACCATCTGATAAAAAGAGGTTTTTCGCATAATACTTAAGACCGTTCTCTAACGAACTATCATAAGAAAAATCCTTTGTATATCTCCGATAAATATTTAAAGACTCGAGAACAAAACCAGTATGATAATTATCAATTATAGAAGGATAATCCCAATAGTACCATGAACCATCGGAATTTTGACGCCGTACAGTATAATTAACTGCCTTTTCTGCAATGTCCAAAAATTTCTGATTCCCTAAATGAAATCCGGCTCGTGCAAAAACTGAAGCCACTAACATATTCACGTTATGGACATGAAAATTATCTAGTGGCGTATAACTAAAGCATAACTCATTTGAACTTACGTAATCTATGTTTAAATCATTTAAGAAAAAGTCACATATACTTTTTACAATGTCTAAATAGCGCGTATCCTCTAACGTTTCAAAGGCATCAAGGAAGGCATGAGCAACTGTAGCTGAAACCACTCCGGAGGGAGTACTTTGGGGTATGAATATTTTTGATTGCCAATCAAAAGGATAACCCCAACATAGACCAGAATAACCAGGACTGGGATTCTTTAAAAGCCAGCTAAGACAATATAATGCCTTGTTCAAGTGATATAAATTTTTAAAATGGCTATAATATTTTAGATACCCACGAGCAAAAAGCCCCATAGCTTTTGCATTAATTCTCCTTTTAATGCCAAATATCCTTCTAAAAAGTTTAGGAAAACGCTCCGAAAAAACTTCTGCGGTGAATATTAGGGCTTTATTTAAATTTTTTAGTTTGATAAAAACACGAGTGCCTTTAATGTCATAAGGGTCATAGCCACTCCAGCCATTGCGATTCAACCACCAATCTAATTTATTAAAAGCTGCACAATACGGACTATCATTGCGTGTATAGATATTTTTCGACGTACGCATCGTTTGTATTCCATTCCCTCAAATTTTGTTGTGTTTTTGCAAAAAGGCCAAAATTTTTTGGATTATCCGATTCGAACTCTTTCCATCGCCAAAAGGATTTTTCCAATTTGGTTCTACGTGAAACATTGCATCTATGGCACTAAGTAACGTTTTTTTTCGGACACCGCCTAAGATATTTGCTCCAACTTCTATTGTCTCTGGTCTTTCTGTGTTTTCACGCGCAGTCACGCAAGGAACGCCTAAAATACATGATTCCTCTTGCAAACCACCAGAATCTGTGATAACTAAACGGGTGTGCTTGAGAAGTGCTAAAAATTCAAAATATCCTACAGGTGGAATAACTTTTATCGGCGCTTTTACTTCAATTTGATATTCTTTAAGTTTCTTTACTGTACGTGGATGAAGGGGTGCAATCACCGGAAGATTGTACTTTTTTCCAGCAAAAGTTATAGCTGAAAAAATTTCCTCTAAGCGAACTGGGTCATCTGTGTTTTCCTGACGATGGATTGTAGCTAAGAAATACTGTTTCTCTTTAAGACCCAATCTTGACAAAATTTCCATGTTCATCATTTTAATGTTTCTATAAACAGCATCTACAATAGTATTTCCCGTGATTACAATTTTTTGGTCTGGAATGCCTTCATTTAGTAGAATATGTCGTTGTTTTTCTGTGGGCACAAAACATAAATCAGAAATGTGATCTGTAATGATTCGATTAATTTCTTCAGGCATTTTTCGATCATGGCTACGCAAACCGGCTTCAACATGCCCGACTGGAATATGTAATTTGCTAGAGGTTAAAGCTCCAGCAACAGTCGTATTTGTATCACCTTGTACTAAAGTGAAGGAAGGAGGGTTTTCTATCAAAATCTTTTCTATTCTTTGGAGCATCTTTCCCGTTTGTTCTCCATGTGTTCCCGAGCCGACCTCTAATGAATAATCGGGCTGTGGTAATTTTAATTGTTCAAAAAAAATTTGATCCAATTCCTTTGAATAATGCTGATTTGTATGAATTATATAAAATGGTAACTTTTTTTCAGCTAACAAACTAATAATAGGACTCATTTTGATAATTTCAGGTCGTGTTCCTAAAACAACAGCAATAGGCTTCATTTTTCTCTCTCTTTTTCACTTGACAGGAAAATTTTCTTTGTTCTATATATTTTACCTCTTATAATTGCCAAAAAAGTATATATCACTAAAAAATTACGATTTTAGGCGTTCGCATCTGCTGTAGGATTTGTTCACGATTCTTATTTAAATCGTTAAGAATGATATCATGAGGGATTAATACGATGAGTAAATC
>WAPZ01000342.1 GCA_015520535.1 Candidatus Heimdallarchaeota archaeon | reverse complement strand
ATATTTTTAATGAACGTTTCCATGTTCCTTTAAGTTCTAAGTCTTCATTTCGAATTAGAATCCATTTTTGGATCTTATTATAACGAAGATTATTATGAATTTTAGTAACAGCTGAATAAAACTTTCTACCATCTTCAGTATTGCTAAATTGCAAACCTAAATAAAATTTAACCTTTCTTTTCGGATAAAGAATGGTAACGACAAAATCCAAGTCATTTGCCCTTTTTCTAGGCGAAATTTCCGTCAACTCAAATTCTTCAGAGTAAGGATTGAATTGTTTGAGTGCATTGAAAAAATCACGTAATGCATCACGCAAAAATTCTTCTTGCTTTAATGGCGGATAACTAGCTTTGTCGTGTGCGAAATCGGCCATTAATTCGTCTAATCGTGACTTTATATAATTGTTAATGTTTTCAACCGTCGGTGCCTTTTTTTGGACAAGTTTTTCTGATTCTTTAGCGCCAAACGTTGTTACATCAAAAATGTCGACTTTACCTTGGCGTTTTAAGTTTTGAATGTCAGCGGCCAGTGCTTTGATGAGCCAACGAGGATTATGTCCAACACTTTCAGCTATTTTTAGAATATACTCCCGTGTAAACGGATATGTTTTAAAGGGTGGCCCGTGTGGACATTTTTCCCATAATGGTTCTAGGCGTTTTTCCACTATTAGCAGTAGTTCCTCAGTCGTTGGTGTTAATAAACTCAGGTTCTCTGTAATGCGATCTAAGGCTGATTGTTGAATTTGATTTTTGATTTGGTCCCACGTGGCACTTTGAACCATCAGAAGGATGGCACAATTTTTCGTGTGGTCATGAATTCTAACTAGCGTATCAAAAAAAGAATTGAGAATTTGTGGATCACCAGTACGGGCATATAAGGACTCCAATTGATCAAAACATAACAAAAATGGATGCGGTGAAAGTTGCGTTACGGTTCTTAAGACTCGAAAGGCCATGTTTTCATCAGAAATGGTATGCTCTATACCTAATTTTTCTAAATCTTCTTGTGAAAGCTCATCCCCTTGTAACCACCGAAGTGCTAAGAATTTTTTATCACTTTCCAATGTAAGATAGAGAATTTTCATAAAAGTAAAATCGATATCGGGATATTCATCATTTAGATATTCATTGACTAAATTTTCTGTGATATTTCTGAGTTCGCGGCTATTTTCATCATTTTTGGCAAGAATTTTATAAACACTCAACGGATCTTTTTGTAATTTGGTGATTAAAAACTTAATGCTTTTTTCTGGTAAAACGACTGAGGAACGTTTCTTTTCCAACGCATGAAGAATTGAAGACGCCATAATTGAGGATAACATGAACTCTAATGGTGTATAGGATTCTGTATTCCATTTTTTGCGTAAACTTACAAAAATCTCGCGATAAATATGTAAAAATAAGTTTTGAACGTCAGAAATTGGTGGTATGCTAATGAAAAGAAAATTTTTTGTTGTTTCGGAATATTGACGAATTCGTGCTAACAAGTGAGACTTTCCTATTCCCGGCTCACCTTCTACTAAGGTTATCTCTGTTTCTTTTGTTTCTTTGACATTTTGAATCATTTCTAATATATAATCAGAAACATGTTTGTTGATTGATTCTACGTCAATTATGGGTTCCCACGCATCCCGAACTATTGTGTTTCGAAAGGGATTAATTGACGTTAAAAGCACTTTGTTAATGCAATCTTCATTAGAATTAGAAATTCAAATTCCCTCCAACTATTTTTTAACCCGTTTGTTAGTCATCATTAAAATTCGACCTTTTTGTTAGTTTCTCCAAATAAGATAATAAATTAACCCGCGGATGGGATGTTTGATTCCCAATTCCGGTGAAGGAACTATATTGGGATCTGACGCTGTCTGCAAATCAATTATTTGTCTTTTTTCCAATTCAAAAAGGTAGGAGTCGAAAGTCTCGCGTGAAATTCCTGGAAGAGCCTTTCTCAAGGACGGGATGGTAACTCGGCCACCTCGTCGTTCTATTTTATTGATTTCATCATACTTCTTTTTAAGATTTTCCGTAAATTCATCTAGTGTGAGTTCTTTTTTGGTTCCTTGAGAGAGGTTTGTTGTATTTTGTTGCCCAGTGAAATTAGTTAACACTAAAAGAATTTGATCCAGTTTTTCATTCAGTTGATTAAAATACGGTTCAACAATCATACGTATTTCTTCCGCCCGAGCAGCTTTTGTTGGCGCGCTTCGTGACCTTGTCTTTTTTTTCGCTTGTATTAACGGTTCAAGTTCTTTTACTACTTCAAGACCTTTTTCCGTCAGTTCGTATCGGGCTTTTTTTCGCCCCACAGCTGGTATTTCCTTCACAAGTCCTTCTTGTATTAGTAACTCCCGTTCTTCGTCTGAAATTTTTGCAGATCTCTTTAAAACAGCAGCAGTCGGATTTTTTTTCTTTTTAATTTCAATTAAAGCCTTTTTTTGTGCTTCCGTTAAACTTTCTAACATTTATGTTCGCCTTTTTAGCCTTATTTTTGTACACAAACTTTTTATCATGTATCTTAT
>WAPZ01000341.1 GCA_015520535.1 Candidatus Heimdallarchaeota archaeon | reverse complement strand
GAATTCTTTTCTGCCATTTGGTTGTAAATAACCAGTAAATATTAACGGTTTATGGAAATAGGACAAAATTAAAGCGTGTTTTTCTTTTCTTCCGCATGTAAATAATGGATCATGATAACCGCCGTCATTATACTGCGTAAATGTGCAAATTATCGGATTAATGCGAATACATAGAGAAACTCATATTTCATGATTGATTGATTCTTTTAACAGAAAAAAGACTGTTAATATCTTCCAATTTTTTTGAGACTTCTTGTAATTCAGTTTCGGATAACTCAAAACGTCGACGGAGAATACGAAGAATGGACTCACGTACGCCCACTTTCAAACCTTCTTTATGCCTTCTTTCAAACCTTCCCTAAAACCGATTTCATATAAAAGTATGCCCATCAGATCAATTTTTATAACCATTTTCTCGACCTTCTTCGTTAACATGCTCTAAAAGAGGGATTTCTTCCTATATTATTTTATTTTATGAATGAAGGTAAAAGATTTTCTTGTACTAGTGAGATTAAATCCATTTTTTACATCATTTAGGCACTACAATAAGGGATTAATGTAACAAAAAAATTCTTTTAATATTTAGTTTAGATGAGGTCTCTATCTTCATTTTATCGCTTCAACGTCGCATTTCGCTTTGAACGACGATTTTTAAGATTAGGTTGGGTTTAAGCGGTGAAAATTAATCCGTTTTAACACTTTCTAATTGATTCAAAAATTCTTCAACTGACGATACACTTAATGCTGCATCTTGAAGTGTATAAAGTTGATCAAGATTGCTAATGTTCCCCAGTTTTCTTGATATTTCCTCTAATTCGGTTTCGGATAACCCAAAACGTCGACGGAGAATACGAAGAATAGACTCACGTACGCCTTCTTTCATGCCTTCTTTCATGCCTTCTTTCATGCCTTCTTTCATGCCCTCTTTCATGCCCTCTTTCATGCCCATTTCATATAAAAGCGTGCCTTTCGGGTCGAATTCTATTCCCATTTTCTTAACCACCTTTTCTAAAACATGTTTCATGTTACGCAATTCGCAGATAACGTCTAATTTCTCCAAATAATCTTGAAAGGATCGTGGTGGCAAGGTTTTCCGTAATTTTTGTAATATGGTCCTAATAATTTCATGTGGTACTTCAACATGTGCTAACGCCGCTAGAATGATGAATTTAGGGTTATCTTTTTCAAGAAAGATACTAGAATCAATTTCTTTAATATTATAGATCTGAAAGCGATAGTTCAACTCTGTAGTAGCGGTAGTATAACTCAAACTCTTATCCATGGTAAGTTTCTCGTCACCTATATATAAAACTATCTGGTTGGCTGGACGTTTGTATTTGCGAATGATTTTAGCTGCATATTCCAACATTCGTGCCACAATTTCCGGATCGTTCGAAGATTGGACTTCGATATGCAACAAATCATCATGTCCATCCTCGTATTCGAGTGTTCCTAAAAAATCGACAAGCCGACTTTCAACGGAAGGAAATTCAGTTGGTAATGGATGAACCTCCTTAATATTGAGCCCTAACAAAACTTCAACGAGGTTAATGGACACTTCTTGCAGAACATCCTTTAACAGCTTATCATATTTTTGTGCCATTACTGGTCACACCACTAATATGATATAGAATAGGCTTTTTAATATACAAACAGATCGTCTTTGTGCTGCTATGACATGGCAATGTTTTGATTAAAGATATTATTTCTTGTCTTTATTTAGGTGAAAAGATTTCCTCTGGTTGTGTGAGATTTAATCCCGTTTTTTCATCTTTTCCACGTAATAATGGTGAATCAAAGGCAAAGATAATAAATTCACCCGTATATGAGATGATGCCATGATTAAGATGTCCCGACCATGTTGTTCCTTTTTCATCACTTACAATACAGTGGAGATGAATTACCGGTTCTCCATTCAAAAAAGCCAGATTTCCTTGACTAGAAACCAATTCTAAGTCTTGTTTTAACGAAAAAGATACATACTCCTTTCCATTGTAAAGTGCTAGTTCAACATCGCTTACAGAACCGATCCCGTTAAGCCATGCTGACTGAAGACCTTTTTCTTTTACAAACGATGCCAAGGAAGTAATAATCTCTTCACCTTGATCTAAGCGAATAAAATAGGTTTTTACTCTATTAAAATCTTTAAATCGCATTATTTTTCACCTTTTTAGCGCTTATTTTCAGATTAATAATCCATACGTGCTTTTGCCAGATCTCCATATAAATAACTGGCTACTGTAGCAATAACATAACTGAGGAGGGTAATGAGACCACTCAGCACGATTAATGTGTTTTCCATACCAAATCTCTCAATTAAAATCCAATAATTGACAGCAAAGAAGCCAATGAGTAATAAGGGCGGTGCACTCAGCATAAGTGTGCGTTTCCATTTTGTTGCTCGTAGAAAAGAACGCAATTCGTATTTGATGCCGGGCGTTGGGAGCTGTCCTAACAAGGTAAACGGAAAATACCCAGCTTTTCTCATTGCTGATTTAAAAATGAAATAACTTCGGAAGTTGATACCAAGAATTTTACCGATAAGCCAATGAATCACAACATGAGAGGTTGACATCGTTCCAATGCTGAAAACAAAATATAAAATGATTGCAACCACTATATTATTAACATTCTGAATAATGTACCAGTAAATAATTTCAAGTAGGACTGTAAGTAACGTGAAAATTACGGTACCAATGTTTATTGGAATTTTGGGCACCTTCCAACCCGTGTAAAATAAGTGATCGATTTTATCTAAAAGTTGAATCTGGTCTTCTGTAACATGAGGAGCTTTTCTTGCATATCTAAGAACCTGTTGATATAGTCGCCAATCTTTTTTACGATCTAACGTTCCGTCTTTAACTTTCTTATGTAACTGTGAAAACAGCTCATCTCCTTGTTGTTCCATATGTGCACCTTCCAACATCAAAATTACTAACTATAGCTGACATAAAAAGATAGTCGCTATATGTTTAGTGCTTATGAAGCTAAAAAAATTTGTATGACATAGTTCTCAATTGTTGATAAGAATATATGACATCAAACAATTGAATCTTTCACTTAAAATGTTTTTTGGATAATTATTCGAAAAAAAGAGAGGAATATGGGAGATAAAAGAAATATTCACCTTAACAAGAAAACAACAAAAATTTTTTGTTTTCTTTCGCTAAAAAAGTGAAAAAAAGAAGAAGTTTATATTTTTGGTCGGAAGCGCTTCAGAAACAAAGAATTAGTTACTACAGAGACCGAGGAAAATGCCATAGCAAGTCCCGCTAAAACGGGATGTAACAGAAACTGGAAGGGAATATAAAGAATACCAGCGGCAACTGGGATTAAAATAACGTTATACCCAAACGCCCAAACAAAATTGCTGTAGATTTTTCGTGTTGTTGCCTTGCTAATTTGAATAGCTTTGACCACATCTAAAGGATCATTCTTAACCAGGATAATATCACCAGTTTCTTTGGCAATATCAGTTCCTGAGCCGATAGCAATACCTAAATCGCTTTGCGCAAGAGCTGGAGCATCGTTAATACCGTCACCAACAAAGGCTACCATATATCCTTGCTCTTGAAACTTTTTAACATGTTCAGATTTTTCCGTAGGAAGTACTTCAGCCTCGACAATATCAATTCCGAGTTCTTTTCCAATAGCTGCTGCCGTTTTTTTGTTATCACCGGAAATCATTACTACTTTGATTCCAAGTTCTTTTAGTTTTTTAACAGCACGTTTTGAATTTTCCTTAATTTGATCACGGAGAGCAATAAGACCTAAGAACTGTTGATCTTTTCCCACAAAAACAACTGTTTTTCCTTCGTCAGACAACTGCACGGATGTTTTAACATATTTTTCATCTATTTTGATGTTATTTTCGATGAGGAAATTCTGATTACCAATCACTACCGTAGAACTATTAACTGTAGCTGTAATACCTTTTCCTGGCTGAATGTCAAAGTTTTTAGGATCCACTAAGGATAGTTGCATTGATTCGGCTTTTTTAACAATTGCTTGCGCCAGTGGATGTTCCGATGCTTTTTCAGCACTGGCGGCATACACTAAGAGTTTTTCTTCCGTGATTGAATTTTCTGCGGGAATAACATCAGTAACTTCAGGTGTTCCAAGAGTTAAGGTCCCAGTTTTATCAAAAATGACCATGTTAACTTTATGTGCGTTTTCTAAGGCTTCACCACTTTTGATTAAAATACCTTCTTGTGCACCAAGACCCGTTCCGACCATTACAGCAGTTGGAGTCGCCAATCCCATAGCACAAGGACATGAGATGACAATCACGCTAATGGCAACTGTAAAGGAAAACAGAAATGGTGTAAGTCCGGGTGGGAGTGGAATTCCTTGTAACAAGTTAAATTGGAATCCAATAAACCAGAACAAAAAGCTTATAAGCGCTATAGTAATAACAATCGGAACAAATACCGCAGCAATTTTGTCAGCAAGGCGTTGGATTGGTGGTTTTGAAGTTTGGGCTTCTTGGACAACTTTAATAATTTGAGACAAAAGCGTATCTTTTCCGACTCTTGAAGCCTTTACTTTGAGATATCCATTGATGTTAATGGTTCCGCCGATTACTTCATCATCAACAGTTTTTTCAGCGGGGATACTCTCGCCAGTTATCATACTTTCATCAATAGATGCGGTTCCCTCAATAATTACCCCATCGGTTGGAATTTTCTCGCCAGGTCGGACAACCATGATATCGCCGACTTTAACTTGCTCAATGGGTACATCGACTTCTTTTCCATCCTTGAGAATTTTTGCAGTTTTAACCTTAAGTTCCATCAATTTTTGGATAGCTTCCGAAGTTTGACTTTTAGCACGCGTCTCTAAGTACTTTCCAAAGTAAATAAACGTAATTAATAGAGCCGAAACTTCATAGAATACTGGTAACTCTACAACGGTATTGACGATTGGCATGAAAGTTGCCACGACACTGTACAAATATGCCGCTGACGTTCCTAAGGAAACTAAGACATCCATATTCCCAAAGCGTGCCTTAACAGCTTTTATAGCATTTTTATGGAACGTGGACCCGATGATCCATTGCACGGGAAAACTTAAGGCTAATTCGATTAAATACAAAATTTTGACGTTAAATAGGGTTGTTTCAATTAATAACTCTCGAATAGTTGTTGGAATTATAAAACTTAGCAGACCAACATCTAAGCCATATACTAGAAAGACCAAAGGTATACTTAGAGCCAAGGAAATGATAAAATTTCTTTTTAATTTTTTTAGTTCTTTTTCTCGCTTGAGACTTGCCAATAATTCTTCCTCTTCACTCTCCCCTTCAACTTTTAATTCCGCGCCATACCCAACATCTTCAACTGCCTCAACTAACAATGAGGGATCAACTTTACTTGGGTCTAGTTTTACTTGTGCTTCTTCAGTAACCAAGCTTACTTGTGCTTCCACCACACCATCAATCTTTTTCAGTGCCTTTTCCACATTAGCGACACAACTAGCACACGTCATACCACTGACTTTTAATTTTACTTCTTTTAAGCCCGTTTGCAATTCGGCTCCATATCCCACGTTTTCGACGGCTTCAACTAAAACAGTGGGATCTACTTTAGTTGGATCGATAACGACTTGAGCTTCTTCAGTCATCAGACTTACTTGTGCTTCTTCGACACCGTCAACTTTTTTCAACGCCTTTTCTACATTAGCAACACAACTAGCACACGTCATACCACTGACTTTTAACTTCACTGTCAGTGGACCACGCGACGTTTGACCCGTCGTATTATTTGTACCAGTCGTGGTTTGATTTACTGATTTACTCATACTAGTCACCACACACATATTTTTTTTGAAAAAATGAAAAAAAAAGACAAAAAGACATGTTCTCTTCCTAAATATTTACAACCTCATATCCAGCACGTGTTATGGACTCTTTAATAGTGTTCTTTAACTGTTCATTTAGTTCCGAAAGTTCCACGATTGCTTTACCAGTTTTCCAGTCAACATCGGCTTCTTTGACTTCCGGAATCTTACTTAATACGCGCTTTACAGCATTAGAACAACCATCACATGTCATACCTTTTATATCAATTTCTAATCGTGTCATGTTATTTTCACCGTTTTTATTTTTCTACGACTCTTAATAGCGTCGTAGCTTCTCATGTGGATATATCTTGTGGGGATATATAAAACTTTCGATGTAACTTATACCATCAGAGGTTATAAAGAAGAAAAAATAAATGAAAACCAAAGAATATTTTATTGTTATTTAGAGAGGATAGCAATGGATCAAGATCAAAGTAACCTAATGTTTGATTTTAGCCGTTTTTACATTTTAATGATTTTGTATGAAGGGCCAATTCATGGTTACGGAATAATGCAAAAATTCAAGGAACGAACCGGAAAGGAAGTGAGTACCAGCCTTGTATATCCCTTTTTACGTGTGTTAGAGGAACATGGATATGTTACACAAGAAGTCCAGTTTGTCGGTCAAAAAGAAAAAAAAGTCTTTAAATTAACACCGGAAGGAAAAAAATTTTGTGAGACACTTTTCAAACGCTTTTCTACCATTGTTGAAACCGCAATCGAGCCCAATCTAGAAACATGCGCCAGTTGTGGTATTAAAGTGTATCAAGGCGGATATAAAGAAGTTATTGATGGAAAAGAACTCACTTTTTGTTGTGTCCATTGCGCCAAATCCTATAAACAACATCATTCTAGTCATTAATCACATCACACGCAAAAAATTTCCCGTAGTATCCTTCTCTTTCTTATCTTTCAACCTTATAGAAAAAAAGAACGACTTTTCTACATCATAATTATTTTAATGTGAGATTTCTTGCTGTAATTTGAGAAATTTAGGTAATGTGATAAGTATGATTGCTATTTTAGATTTTGGTTCCCAGTTTTGCCATCTAATCCTAAAAAAACTCCGGTATCTCAAAATTCCCGCTAAAATTTTTCCGTTTGATGTCAAAGCTGAGGTGTTGCAACAACATAACGTCAAAGGAATCATTTTCTCTGGCGGACCTAGAAGTATATATGAACCCAACGCACCACACCCCGATCCTAAAATTTATGCACTCAATCTTCCAATTCTGGGGATTTGTTATGGAAGCAATCTGGTGGCAGCCCATTTTGGGGGCGATGTAAAACGCACGGGAAAAGCTGAATATGGAATTGAAACACTCTATGTAACTAATCTCAATCATCCACTTATGAAAGGGCTCCAAAAAGAAGAACAAGTCCTTATGTCACACGGTGACAATATTGAACAGCTGCCACCCACCGCCCAACTTTTAGGGAAAACAAAAAAAGTCATTGCTGCCTTTGCCATCGACGACAAAAAAGCTTATGGTGTCCAATTTCATCCCGAAGTTCATCACACCCCACACGGCGCTCTTTTGCTGGAAAATTTTACCAAGATTTGCAATGTAGAAAAAACTGATCTTCATGAAGATTTTATCGAAAAACAAGTCACTGAAATCAAAAATACTGTAAAAGAGGACGAACACGTTCTAGTAGCCGTTTCTGGAGGAGTCGATTCCACGGTAACCGCGTTAATCATCGCTAAAGCTGTTCCCAACCGCCTTCATGCCATCTTTATTAATAACGGTCTCTTACGAAAAAATGAAGCCGAAGAAGTCAATGAAATGTATAAACACTTGTTCCCACAATCAAATTACTATTACGTCGATGCCTCCGAAAAATTCCTCAGCCGCCTACGCGATGTCACGGACCCACAAAAAAAACGCCTTATTATTGGACAAACATTTAATGAAGTCTACGGTGAATTAGTCAAAGAATTACGAAGTAAAGGAATCAATTTGAAATATCTCGGACAAGGAACCATTTATCCCGACCGCATTGAAAGTGCGGCACCCTCTAAACAAGCCAGTAAAATTAAGCAACATCATAACTTAGTACCATTACCTAAATACCTCAATCTCCAATTAATTGAGCCTTTAAAAGATCTCTTCAAATTTGAAGTTCGAGAAATTGGCAAAAGATTGGGACTTTCTGAAAAATTCATCAAACGACACCCCTTTCCGGGACCGGGACTCGCCGTCCGTTGCCTTGGACAACTGACAAAAGAACGACTCGATACCTTACGCGAGGCTGATGCCATCCTACATGAATTAGTCTTAAAATACGATTTATATGACACTGTCTGGCAAAGTTTTGCGGTTCTTCTACCCGTTAAGACCGTTGGCGTACAAGGCGATGAAAGAACATATCGTGAAGTCATTGCCATTCGAATTGTAGAATCCGTAGACGCCATGACCGCAACTGTTCCCGAATTACCATGGGAATTTCTAAAAGAATGTGCACAAAGAATTGTCGACGAAGTTCCCGGTGTCAATAGAGTGGTGCTCGATATCACCAGTAAGCCACCAGCGACCATTGAATGGGAATAAAAGATTTCTCTCCGTCAATTTACTTCTTTTTCTAACTTCACATTTAACTAAAGCTAAGTTTAAAAGACTCTAAAACAAGGCGTGTGTTGACTCACCACGACTCTTTTCACAACAATATCCATTAAAAAACGAATGGTGACTATTATGGAGGAATATAAAAAATATATAGCTGAATTCATCGGAACGTTTGCTTTAGTTTTTGTTGGTGCTGGTGCAGCTGCTGTTTCTGGAAATATTGTTGCCGTGGCATTAGCACATGGCTTAATCTTAGCCGTAATGATTAGTCAATTTGGTGACATTTCCGGCACCCACATCAATCCCGCTGTGACCATTGGCTTACTAGTTGGGAAAAAAATCGATGTCCAAGATGCAATCTTTTATCTCATCATGCAATTATTTGGCGGGATAGCTGCCGGAATTCTTTTGTTCATTGTCATCACACCAACCGACGGTTTTACGTACGGCGCTACTCAACTAGCCGCTGACGTTGAACTCTATCAGGGCTTTTTAATCGAAATGATTCTAACATTCTTCTTAGCCAGTAGTGTCTATCAAGCTGCTGTTTACCAAAAAGGCGGTTCAATAACACCGCTAATTATAGGATTTACACTTGCAGCTGCAATCATGATGGGAGGGAATTTAACAGGTGCATCACTTAACCCCGCACGAACTCTAGGACCTTTAATCAGTCAACTATTAAATGGCACAATGGAACTCACACGTTGGATCAATTTTTTGATCGTCTATTGCGGAGGTACTGTGTCTGGCGGAATACTAGCCGCATTACTACACAATTTTTACTTTACTCCCGAAAAATAACCTAAAAATTTTTCTCTTTCCCTTCTCTTTTTTCAATGTGGCACAATCATGTTTGCGGCGAGACAAATTCGGCGGTATAGGTATAAAAACGCCGTACTCTCAAATTTTTATCTAGTGTCACGACCAATGCATGATCGTTGGAATGAAACAACACTTTTGTCAATGTTCCTCTTTCATACAACACCTTTTCTTCACTGGGAAGAATGCTCCCACGTATTTTCGCTTGGCATTGGGAACAAACAGCCTCAAAAACGCGATTTATCTTGTTGTTTTCATTTTTTTTCCGATGCTGGATGGAATCATGCCCTTTTTCCACAGACGTTTGAGATGAAAGCGAATCTTCAACCATTTCCTGTAGAATTAATGTAATAATGTCTTTATCATTTACTCGAAGAAAGATCTTTTTCTCCATTAAATGGGAAAGAATACCACGAAAAGCACAAATAAATAACTCTATGTGCCGAAAATCTTCTAGCAAAATATCTTTAAACACATGAAAATTGAACTCTAAGGCACCCGTATAATATTCCAATTTGTCAGACGAAAATTCCTTAATGTAGGCAAATTTGCATTGAGCGGGACAAATATGACACAACCAGTCAACATTCGTTACAATTTCATCATTAGTGGGCAGTTTTTGAAGGACCGCTACGGTTTTGCTCATGGTGCTGACACTGTTCCAATCTTATTCTATAATGTGATAAAAAAGAGATTTTAAAAAAGCACAAATTTTGAAATACTCACATCACTTCTTTCGATTGAAGGATTGGAGCAGATGTTCTAAGACATCCAACCCGGCGCGTTTATCCAAAAAATAATTGTCATTTCCACAATGACGATCTTGAATGCAAGCTGGACAACCACCGGGATTTTGACACGGACATTCACGAATTAATTCAGCAGCGCTTTTGACTACATCTCTAAATGTGGGTAATAATTGTCGGACAATCCCCACTCCACCGCGATGACCTTCATAAATGAAAATAGTAGGATTTGAAGTCTGAAAATAAGACGGGTAACTCACACCACCGACATCATTCACATCACATAAAGAATGCAATGGCAATACATGAATAATAGCGTGTTCTGCAGCATGTAGCCCAGAACTAAATAAATCTTCATCATCAAACAATTTTGTCCAATCATGATTGATATCTTTAAATGGTTCAAACCATAAAGCGTCGGTGGGAAAAATACGCGGCGGTAAACTTAAATCGTGCGTTGCTATTACTTCTTCATATCGTTTTACGCGATAACTCGGGTAAAAGTGCTGAACTTCCACATTTCCAATATGCAACGAAAGGGCACCATATTGCCGTTCTTCGTATTCCTCTAAGATATTAATATCGGTAATTCGCTGTATATCGGTATAATAATCCACATTTACAGTTTTGGCTTGAATAATCTTTTTGTCAAAATCCGTCTCCACGATTTGAAACTGTTCTCCTTGATGCAAGTAGATTGCTCCCTCAAACGCTTGTTCGTAGGCTTGCTGTTCATCTAAAAGTTCAATAAGTTTGCCATTAATCAAGAGTTTATACGACGGAAGCATTCCTTTCAAATTGACAAAATTAGCGGGTCTTCCTCGGCCACTGTATTTCCATCCGCGTTTTGTTCGCGTGATAAGATGTTTTCGTTCTAATTCCCGTAAATAAGCATCAACATCTGGAATTTCATGCCAAAAAAGCTTAAGTTCTTCTTCGGTGAATGGTTTTTCTGCGGTAGCACACAAAAGATGACCGGCCAATATAAAGGGATTTTCTAGGTTTATCACCGCGTTTTCTGGCTCTTTTTCAAAAATGTGTTCTGGATGCTTGGCAATGTATTGATCTAAAGGATTATTGTGACATACCAAGAAAATTAAGGCATTTTGATGTTGTCGTCCCGCTCGGCCAATACGTTGCCACGTCTGAACAATAGAGCCGGGATAACCCACTAACATAACAGAATCTAAGGAGCCAATATCGATTCCAAGTTCTAAAGCTGAAGTCGCTGTAATGCCCAGTACTTGTTTCAATCGAATCATAACTTCTAGTTTTCTTCGATCCTGCGGCAAATAACCCGCACGATAGGCTGTAATTTTTTCGGCCAATTGCTGCTCTCCATCCGTACTCAAACGTTCTCGTGTCCATAATGCTAATAATTCCGCCATTTTTCGTGAATCCACAAACACTAATGTCTGGAGATGTCGTTTCACCAATTCTGCTAAAAGACGACTTGCGTCCACAAACGCTGAAACCCGAGTCCCCAATTGCTTATTAATGATTTTGGGGTTCCAAATTGTAACTATTCGTTTTGATTGCGGCGCACCACTCTTATCAACCTCTACAAAAGGAAGTCCAACTAGTTTTTCGGCAAATAATCGTGAATTTCCTAAGGTTGCTGAAACTAATATAAACCGTGGTTCTGAGCGATAAAAATGAAGGATTCTACGCAAACGGCGAATAAAATGCGCAAACCCACTGCCAAAGATACCACGATAGACATGGGCTTCATCAATTACGATAAATTTGAGATGGGAAAAAATGCGCCGCCATTTAGTATGCCAATCCAAATATTGATGAAATGCATAAGGATTTGACAAAATAAGACGGGACTTCGAACGAATTTTTTGTTTCTCTTGTGGCGACGTGTCTCCATCATATACTGCTGGAAAAGCTTTTGCTCCTGTAATTCGATCCCATTCTTCCATCTTGACTAGTTGATCGCGAGCTAATGCCTTCAACGGTGATAAATATAAAGCCGTGGCTTGCGAATCGCGAACAAATTCCTCAAACATCGCAATCAGATACACAAGTGATTTGCCGGAGGCAGTCGGTGTGGTAATGATCACATTTTTTCCTTGATCCAAATACTCTAATGCCTCAATTTGGTGAGAATACAACCGAATTTTATGATGCATTAAATATTGCTGAACGCCCGCGGAAAAATCACGATGTAATTGTTTGTATACCTGTCTCTT
>WAPZ01000340.1 GCA_015520535.1 Candidatus Heimdallarchaeota archaeon | reverse complement strand
TTTTAATTCTCTTGCTAGCCACGCCGATTATTAGATATCTTTTTCTCGTTTCTTTGTTCTTCTGTTAGCTTAATATCTTGTCTGTTTAAGTGGTAACTATAAGTGAAAGACGTTTTTTCCGAAATAAAAACCTTTAAGTAAGAACGTATATATACTCTCGTTAGTTCAAATCTTTCCATGAATTCATTTGAAAAAATGGGTTTTGTTATTTGACCATAGAGCCGTTATTTTATGTAAAGAAACCTATTGGAAGACGATTTCAGTATGAAAAAGGTATACAAGGTCAAATTGTCCGTTAATTATTACTTAATTCTCGACATTGGTGACGAGCATGTTTCATGGTATGTGGCTAATCAAGCTCCCTTATTACAAGCCTTAATTAAACCCCAAGAACGACAATCGATACTGAATGATGCTAGTTTGGAAGTATTTGCCCTATTAGCCTTTGGAATAATGATATTAACGGCTTTGTTTATGAAATTTATATTGGCAGCGGCGACGGTCTTTTCAGATGCTCATTCGCATCTTATATACGATTTTTTTTCTAAACAAATGTTAATGATAAGTTTTGGTTGGAGTATGTTCTTATTTGGCATTCTTGTTTCCCAAACACATTCTAATACACCGGCATTTGAAGTGTTTTCACCACGACAATTTTATAAAAGACAGACAGTCTTTTTTCATGTAGTAACATTGAGTAAAAATCCCCAAACGATTCCTTCCATAGATAAAGGTCTTTTTCCGTCCACAATTTTTATTGGGTATCGAATTCCGCGGCATATGGGACGAACTACGCGATTTTTTCGACGTGCTGGACTTTTTATCGTGTTAGCAAATGGTCTTACATTAGAAATTCTTTCTTCAGCCACAATAACAGATTTGAAAGTACTAAAAAGGGTTAAAAAATTAATGATGCTATCACTAAAGGCGCTAGGACGAAATCCAAAAAATCTGGCTAATATCTACCGTTTTGCAATATATGGTGCGAAACATGGAGAGTTAGCTGTTGCTTATCATAAAGAAGGGAAAAGTTGGCGTTACACAAGCGCGCACTATATTTTGATGCCTCAAAAGGTTATTTCGGAGACATTTCCAGCTAATACCGCAATCTGCTGTCGGTGTGCGAAGATATTTCCACTAGACCAGCTAATCGTGTTTTCTGCGGAACGAAGTTCGGAACCTGAACGTGCCTTTTGCTATTTGTGCGCCAAAAAAGTGGTAAAAGGTAAGATTAAGGGTTATAATGGAAAAATTACATATCTCCACTCAAAATTTGAGGTGACATTATTTATTATGGGTATTTCAATGATTTCGTTTGGAATTATCTACTTTTTAATGGAAATTCCCTTATTATATTTTCTAATACTCTTTGTTCCCGGTTATCTTCTGATTCCACGCGCGTCATACGCGTTTTCCTTTCAAAAAGCCTTTTATTTCTTTTTTAAGCTCGATAAACTTCATAATTATAATCTTCCCCTATATTTTGAGGTTAAAACGCCACTTTCAAAGCCACCAATATATTTTAGAATACTTGTTGGTATTACGGTTATTTTATGGGTCATAATTCTCTTTTTTCTGCAAATAATGACACATATGCTTCCGTCAGATGTGTTAAGTTTTATTACCCCATTATTGAGTGAAATTTCATTCTTAAAGATTATAGAACTGACAATATTGCTTCTCATTCTCTTTCCCCTTTTTTGTGCTCCATTAGCGTATTCATTCTTTTTTCTTAATCTTACATTAATGGCACTAAATGTTGCTGACAAAATCTTTCAAGAATACAAAAAAAATACATTTGACGCTCTTCAACGAATAACATCGGGGGATTAGTCTAAAGAACCTACTAAAGCACGCGATATAAAATAAATCAAAAAGACAATGGTACTGGCATTTTTTGAATAGTAATTCCCTTTGCACTTGTATTTTTTTTAAAGTTAATCGATTAATTCATTTTCAACTGAGAAGTCGAGCACCACATTTATAAGGCACGTATAGAAACATTTTACTGACTACAAACCTTTTTTTGGAAGGAAAAACCTACATTCAATAAAGAGAGTGTTTTTCCTTCTTACCACTCTTAATTTTAAAAAATACGCAAGTATTAGCTCTCCAAAAAAAATTAGGTGATAAAATTGGGAATTAGCTGGGGCGAAGCCTACAAAAAAGCCATTCTAACCATCATTTATGCCATTATTTGGTGGATAATTGGACTAGTAATCCTTTTTGTGGGAGTTATTGTGGCCTTCCAAATGAGTAATGCTATTGGAGTCCTTCTTAGCATGATTATTTCACTTGTGGGCATTGTTATTATGGCTCTTGGCTTTTTAGCGTCGATTTTCAAAGTGGCTGCTGATTAGTGCCTAATGCCCAAGAATTGTGTGAGTACCTACACAAATCATATTTTATTTTAGACAAATCGAAGAATGGAGTCCACCATTCCTTCAATTTTTTCTATAATTTTTGGATTGACAATCTGTTGGCCATCAAAATCTTCTTTTGAAGCATGGACAGTTGGTTGTACGGAAACCACATGCACTTCAAAGGAGAGAATTTTCATGAGGTCTTGAGAAGCCAAATAAGAGCGAGTACCACCACTTACACAGACTATTCCCGCAATTTTTCGTTTCATAGCACCCGACACAATATCTAAAAAGTTTTTCAAGGGGCCAGAAACAGAATATTGATAGACGGGCATTCCGATGATATATGCATCTGCTGATTTAAGAATATGGTAGGCTTTTTGCATATCGTTATTATATTCTTCTAAAGGGCGACCATCGCAAAATTCCATGTTAAGTTTCCTAAGATCTAGCATCTCATAGGAAACACCTTTTTTTTCTAAAATCTCAGCTGCTTTTTCTAAAACAATTGAAGTTTTCGATTTTTTGGATAAGCTTCCTTGAATTAAAACAATTTTGACCATTTTAGTCCCCAATAAATACGATTTTCAACAATAATTTATAATTAACGATTGTGTCGTTTTTTGGATTGTGGCAACATGCCAAAAAACTCTTTACAGC
>WAPZ01000339.1 GCA_015520535.1 Candidatus Heimdallarchaeota archaeon | reverse complement strand
TGGAAGAACGCCCGCGAATTTAGCAGGGTATCTACTTTTTTTAATTTAATTTTCTTTTGCAAAACGGTTAATCCTGTCAAAACCTTCAAGTATGACTTTTTCTGTCGCATTTCCGTAGGAAAAACGAACATATTTGGTATAATTCTCACCAAAGGCAGTCCCGGGGATTATTACTACATTTTCTTTTTGTGCCAATTTGATTGCAAACTCATGACTGCTTAGTGGATGCTGCAATCGACTAAATAAATAATATGCGCCCTTTGTGACGATTGGGTCAAAAAAATCGCTTTCTGTTAGCAGTTTTATGAACAATTTACGCGATTTTTCCAAAGAATGTCGATGCTTAGCCAATAAATCTATATTTTTTTCTAATAAATAAGCAACAAATAATTGTGAGATGGTAGGGGCTGCAATTCCAATGGTATCTTCTACTTTCAGAAATTCAGGTATTAATTCGGAGGGTAATACAATATAACCCAATCTCCATCCAGAAATACCAAAAACCTTAGAAAAAGACCCAATCAGAATAGTTTTTTCTGGATTCAGGGCAAAAGGACTTTCAACCGAAACATCGTCGTATGTAAACTCAAAATACGTTTCATCGCTAATTAAAAAAATGTCATGGTCATTACAGAGTTCTACCACGTCATGTATCACATCTTTTTTATAAACCGCTCCAGTGGGGTTATTTGGATTGACAGAAATAATGGCTTTAGTTTTAGGGGAAATCGATCGCTGTATTAAGGATGGAGATAGTTGAAATTCCTTTGTTGTTTGCACTTCTACCGGCTTGCCATGTGCAATTTGAATGGCCATATAGTGGTTAAAATAGTATGGCGTGGGAATGATAATTTCTTCACCCGGATTTAGCAAAGTGGAAACTAAATAAAAAAAAGCTGCATTAGCCCCATTCGTCAAAAGAACATTTTCCCAGGGGATTGGCATTGAATAGCGTTTAGATAAATATTTTGCCACAATTTTTCGAACAACGTCAAGCCCCGGGTCAGGAGAATATTGATGAATATAAGGATCTGGATCAACAGATTCAAAAAAATCTGCTAGAATATCTTTAGTGGGAGTAAAAAAGGGAACACCTTGACCAAAAGAGATCATTTTTTCTCGATCTTTTACGGCTGCATAGATTTCTACTATTGGGGAATGCATTACTGCTAAGATGTGATCGGCTACCATTTTTTTCATGGTAAAAACCTCATTCAATTCCAATCCAGTTTTTTTTATTCAATATATTAAATTTGTGCTAATTTCCATTCAACTAACGTCAAATGAATGAACTCTACCGCCACACTCGCAACAATTAAAGCCATCAAACGCGAGAGCAATTTAACGCCGCTATCTGATAGCAATTTTTCAACCCAATTTGAACTCATCAATATTAAGCCACTAATTATTATTGCGCTGGTAGATGCAATTAACAAAGATACTAAATCAATTTGATGCGAAAGTGTGACCAGTAAAGTGATCGTACCAGGTCCTAACAACAAAGGAGTTGCCAAAGGAACCGACGCTAACTCAAAAGGTTTTTCCGGTGGAATCTCTGAATCATCGATGTCAGATATTTTTTTACCACGTGGTAAACCCGAAAACATGTCAATAGCTGATATGAGCAGCAAAATTCCGCCAGCTAAACGAAACGATCCAAGAGAAACTCCTATATATGCTAAAACTAAGTCACCAATGAAAATTACACCAACAGCAAGACCTAACGCAATTGCAGTCGCACCAATAGCAATTTTTTTTCTTTCATGTGGAGTATAATCCTTCGTCAAGACGGAAAAAATTGGAATTAAAGCAATGGGGTCTAAAATCGCAAAAATCTGAATAAATGATATGACAATCTGATCAAAACTCACCTCAATCCCCTCCGTATGCATATTTACCGCTATCAAAACAATATTTTATTAAAACAAAAATCCTTATTGTGTTTCTCAATGTCATTTCAATACATGTAAAAAGAAAAAAGAACGCAATACAAAGTAGGCTACATTTTGTGCTAATTTTTCTCAGTCAATACACTCCATCTTTTTTCGGCATAAAAAAAGATTACAAAAATGCTAATTCCAGAAATTCCTAAGACCATAAAACCAATGCTACGAACAAAAACGTCTAACGATGCAATTAAGCCAAAACCGACGGCAATTGTAATAAAATACATTCCGAGACTTAAGAACCGCAAGCCTTTGTGAATACCTATTATTCCCATGGCATAATCGATGCTCATAACAAAAACGACAACTATCAAGAAATATGCCGTAAAAAAGTTTTCAAAGAGTGTAATAGACCATAAGTACCCACCAAACAAGGCAAGAAATGAAAATATTAGAATAGTGAGAAACTGTGGTGGTTTGACGGATTTTAATAAAGATGTTATATACATTAAAAATAATAAGCCAATGAGACTTTGAATAAAAAATAACATTCCAATTAAATCGAGTTGTGACGGAAGTAAAAATGAAAAGGGACTCAAAATAAGAAGTCCGGTAAATAATGGGGGCAAATATTTATTTCTGATTTTTATTGCCTTATAAATATTAAAATACGCCCATATAACGGCTTTTAAATAGCCAAAAAAGGACATATCTGGTAGTAACAACAAATAAATTAGTACAGAAATGAAGGGAAACCATTTCAACTTTTCAGCACGTAAAATATCCTGTGAACTCCAATCAAGAATATCATAAAAAAATAGAGCCAGAAGGAAAAGTGTAGGGTATGTTGAAATTAATTCGAGGGCAGTTTTAATTGTAATGGTAAGGGAAACTTTTCCTTCTACTTGCGAATAAATTTCAAACAGCGTCACTTGAAATTCTAAATCTGTAACGGCAAGATAGGCCGAATAGAGTGGAATCATGAACAAGGAAAAGCAAACAAACACAAATTTAAGTGCAATATTGGGCTCAATTTCATGGGTTAAAATTTTAAACGGACCATACGAAATAGACATGCCTTCTCTTCGCTGTTTTACAAAAAAATAACATATAATACAAGTAACTAAAATAAATGCAGCTAATAAATATTTGTCGATAAGAGTAATAG
>WAPZ01000338.1 GCA_015520535.1 Candidatus Heimdallarchaeota archaeon | reverse complement strand
GAAAAAACAGGGATCCATTGCGATTACGCGCTATCAGATCACGGTACCCCTTCCGCACCTTCAACTTTACGTGGTCTGCTTCTTGTTCCTTAAATATGCTCGAAACACACGGTGAGGTGAACTTGCGGAACTACTGTTAAAACCCAAAGAATTTTAAACTTATCATTTTTCCATTGTTTATAATATGCTTAAGTATTCATAAAACGAATTTCTCACTAAATAAGTAAGGAAATATCCTCTTATTATCCATTTTTATTGTTTTTCCGAAAAAATACGTAGTATTTATAACGAATATCCCCTATAGCACCTTTTTTAGCATTGTACGCATACAATTGACACGTAAAAATAAATAAATAAAAAATTTTAATTCGCTGGTTCAAACGAAGAGCTGATAACACCATTTATTTTGGAAATCTAAAAAACGTTTTTAAGTCATAATTTCGTTGTCTATTAAAAGTAGGCTCAAAATGTCGATTTAGGTGGCTTGGAATTGCTTTTTCAAATTCATGTAAGACGTTTTCTAAAGAGAAACTTATTTTATAGCGTTTTAGGAAGTACTCTAATATTACAGCAATATCATTCACTAACATCTGCCACGCTTGATCTATACGAATGCGAACGGGCGTACTAGAAAAGGTTTTAAAATTTATCAACTCTGCTTGCGCCCAATCTATTATAATGAAGGATTGGTTCTCGGAATCAAATAAAATGTTAAATTCTGAGAGATCGCCATGAACCATGTGCATTTTTGTAAATAGCTTCCAATACAGTTCTAATAACTGGTCTAAATACTCAATAGGCTCATTGAATTCATTAAGATCAACATAACGTAATGGAGGATACGGTTGCAGGTTTATGTCATTCTGTACTCCAATAAATTCCATGGTAAAGGCCTCGAAACGCTGATCATACGCCTTTGGTACCGAAAAAGCAAAAGCTTCCAACTCCTTCAGATTCCAGAATTCTTTTTTCGCTGATATAAAGGCAACATCACGAAGTGTTAGTTTGTGTTCATTACGGAGCCGTTGCTTAGTTGTACTAGTATAATAACGATACACTTTCAAAATCAATGGTTTTGACACGTTTTTTGAACCCTTTTTAAACCCAATAAAGATGCTCGCTTCTTTTCCAAACCCGATCGGGATTAACTTTCTTTTTAAGTTAAGGGAGTCGCATAGCAGTCGAATTCTCTCAAAGTCCATTTTTTTTATGTGTTTTTTCATACAAGACATCCTCCTACTTACACGGAGGATGAGGAACTGTCAGCGAACACACGGCGAAATAGCATCATACAATGTAATTCAAAACAGTGCTCCCTCCACAACAGCATAAGATCCGAGAAAAAACTAATACGGAAAAAATCCCTAAGAACTATTCTAACTCAGATTCGGAGGGAGGAACTGACCATCAGAAAAAACCTTCAGATTTTGTACATCATTTTTGTTTGCCGGCAGTTCCATCACCTCCGAATATTTGATAAAGTATTTTTAACGTCGAATAGCATTATTCTTTAATCACTTTTATATATTATGGTCAAGTGAATGACCTAGAACTGAAACATGAATTCTTTTAGTAATAGCTGCTGTTTTTATATGATTCAACATCTTAAAAACTGAAAAATAAGAAATAAAAGATGATTAATGATTTAATGAGAATTCTTCTTTCGAAAGAAAGTTTCTTTTCTTTTTCGTCGTCTTAATACTATAATCCAAACGAGTATCGCTAAAGGAAAACTAAGCATGTCAAAAAATGTTCGCGCTGAATTAGCAAATTTAAGTGAAAATTCTGGTAAAAGGGGATTTATCGTCAAAATCCACAATGTCTTTTTAGAATCCATCCAAGAAATGAAAAGGATGTCGTCGTCAAACATGACGTGCCTAATAAATAAGTTACGGATGTTCTTAAATGAATAATGGTCAAGAATCGTTGTTATTTTATCAGTATCATTCCAAAACACGTGTCGGAGCCTGAATTCAGCGAATGAAAACAGGTGCACGTTATTTTCTTGATCAAAGACTATAATCTGAGAATAGGGATCGCCTAATTCCGAGGTCAAGAAAAGGGGTTTCTCAGCATCCGAAGTTATTTTTACGAGTGTTATGCCCATCGAATTATTAGCATATCCCCAAAATACTAGAAAGTCTTTAGATGAACTCGACTGTATTACTTTAATGAAATAAAAAATTTGTGAAGTTTCATTCAGCCCCATTAACTTTGATGTCCATCCTCCACCTAAATTTGTGCTAGATATATAGTGGTAGAAGACATGAGAGTTATTCTCCCTCTTGGCATATATCACGTTCAGATGGAAATCCTTGTCCTGAAAGTCTACCAGTATTGGTTCTGATTCTATACCATCGATGACAGTTTCGTTAACGAGAATTACTCCTGATACATCCATTGCTACATGTACAAGTGATGACCTAGAAGCATTGGAATCACGAGCAATGGCAAAGGAATGGAAAATGCTATGGTTGAGTGAATCGACGAACGGCGGGACTTGGTTGCTAAATAACGGAAATAGAGAAGTTTCAATTGCCTGGATGTCATTAGAAAAGGGATCGTAAATGTACAAGTATTTTTTCTGATCAGTATTGTTTCTTCCTAAAAAAAACATCACACCATAATCATTAATAGCAATACCGTCCGTAGAATCAACTGTAATTGGCATAACACTCAGATTCCAATTACCTTCATGTTTTAGCACAATTACTATAGATTGCCGTAACGAGGAATTTTCCAAAGTTACGCCCCAGACTACGTTCAAGACAATGAGAGGAATCGCATCGGGACGAACAATGTGAACTTTCATGTCATCGACCCACGCACCCGCAGCTTGGGGAAAGAGATCTTTTGCAGAAGAATTTGGAATTGTCTCCTTATCAACTATCTGGCCATCAGATGTTACCGTTGCTAGATGCAGCGATGCCCATAAGTCGTTCCCATCATACTCAACCCACGCAATATTGACATTAGAGCCTAACGGTGATCTCGCCAAAGCGTAATCGGTAATTGGATTCGCCACACTGAGGATGGTTCCGACAGCATTATCATCTGATGAACTTAACGTGCCTTGTTCAACTGAATTGACAAGAACAAAGGCAATTACAGTCAAAACCACCAAAAATAATGAAACTGTAGTCCATCTATCTCTCATTTTACCGCCCTTCTAGACCGATACGCAAAAAATTATTTCAAGATTATCATGAATTCTATAATTTTTATGTTTTTACATTACAGAACTTTGATTGGCTCTACAAGGATTATAAAGGAACACTAAGGGTAATAAGAAGCGAAACTATGATTTATGGATATAATTTGATGATACATCGTTTATAGTCTTTTGCCACATCCTTATTTGAATGAAGGTGGTTAAAAAGAGATATTAATTGCAATTACTACCTTAAAATCGAAAACCGGTGGAACATGGAAAAATCGAGGAAAACTTTTGTTCCATTTCTACTTAAGAAAACACGTCTTCAACCACGATGAGATGTAGAATGGGATGCCTATATGCCTTACATCGGAATTTAAAGGGATAATGATTTGGGCTTTCGGTGGATTGAACACAAATTGCGTTTCTACTTGATATAGCTGCTGTAGACTGAGTAAGGGGCTTTCGGCATAAACTTTAAAAGCACCGCCACAAAATGTCTCGAGGGAGAGTTCTTCCTCAACCCAAAACGGAGACGGACTGTGATCATATTTGCCACCACTATCACTGTTTATCTTTTTCTTTTTAAATTGACGATATTCTAAATATATCTTTTTGTATCGGCACTAAAGTTTACGCAAAATTCTCTTCCGTCTTTGCATCGATGATTCCGTCTTTGGGGTTACTTCTTACTTATAGAAAATTGCTACAAGAGTTGTTCGGGCTTTATTTACTTAAAGTATAATATGGCGGTAAAAGTGGACAAAAAATTAGTTGTACGTTCAGCAACAAGGGACGATTACGAAGCTGTAAGAACGATCAGCAAAAAAATTTGGAGTAACAAAAAATTAGTGGAAGCTGGCTTCCCGGATTGGCTTTCCGAAGATTTTGTTCCGCATGAGTTTTTTGAATGGCTTGATAATCCCGATTCACACCCGTTTGTCATCTGTGATAATGAAACGGGAGATGTTTATGGAGTTGTAAATTTAAAACTGATCGACCAAGGAAAAACGGGATGGCTTGGCGGCATTAGAATCGATCCACACATTCATGGAAGGGGAATCGGACGCAAGCTTACACAAGAAGTCATAAAATGGGCACAAGAGCACACAGAAGTGAATAGACTCAGACTTTCTATAATGGAGACCAATGTTGCCTCTATCAAGTTAAGTACACGCGTGGGCTTCCAAAAAGTCAATTATACCCATATGACTTTTTTTCCTACCGATAAAATAGTTGGTCACGCAAAAACCGCGAAAAAGATCCCAATAACTGCTGAAAATATAACTGATGTCACCACGATTTTTGAATATCTCCATAAAGAATGGTTTCAAATAACAAAACATCCAACTATTGAAATTGGTGGCACATTTTTAGAAATTACAAAAGAAAACATCGCGTCACTTTTACGTACATGGAAATTTATAGCCCTTAGAGATACACAAAATAACCAGTCAAACAATAACAGCATCCTAGGTCTTTACATGTGGAAGACACGAAAGCATCCACTACTCAACCATAACAAAATGTTTTTACGCGGAATCTTTTATGTCCCTCAAAGATGGATGGAGACTGCGCTCAACCATATTTTATTGGAACTTAACTCAATAAATGATCAGATAGAAATGCTACAACTTCAAGGAAGATTTGTGGACACACCAATAGTTAACAAAATCTTTTTTAGAAATACATCCGCACACTT
>WAPZ01000337.1 GCA_015520535.1 Candidatus Heimdallarchaeota archaeon | reverse complement strand
TGTGTATAAGAGACAGATGCAAGTGAATGACGGAAAAATTAAGATTGAGCCAACAGATGCACTAATTGTCGTGGATATACAAAACGATTTTATTCCCGGAGGATCTCTTCCAGTTCCAGAGGGAGATAAAATCATTCCAAAAGTAAATGAGTTCATGAAATTGTTTAATGAAAAAGCCGCACGTGTGGTTTTAACTCAAGATTGGCACCCACCAAATCATGCTTCCTTCGCAAGTGCACATCCGGGTAAAAAACCCTTTGACCCAATCGAAGGTGTACCGGGTATAGGACCAGTTTTATGGCCAGATCATTGCGTTCAAGGAACAAAAGGCGCAGAATTTCATCCGGATCTTGACGTTACTAAAGCACATGCTATCATAAGGAAAGGATATCTTAAAAGTATTGATGGCTATTCTGGCTTTCTTAATAATGACAAAAAGACAAAAACCGGACTAGATGGATTTTTAAGAGAAAATGGCGTCAAGCGAATTTTTGTATGTGGCTTAGCACTGGATTACTGCGTATTTTGGACGGCCACTGATGGAAAACAATTTGGCTTCGATGTCTATGTACTTGAAGATTTGACCCGTGGAATTGCAGAAGACACCATAAAATCTGCCAAAGACTCAATGAAAAAGAATGGTATCCAGATTATTCATTCTGATCAAGTGGTTTTTTAATATTTATAGTGTTTTTTTATCCCTTTCATTTTTTTTAATCCCAAATTTGTGCTTATTACTTTTTATATCCTCATTTTATTTTGTATTCTTTGAAATTATAAAGCATCAAGATTTATTTTAAAAAAACGGTCTCGTATTAAATGTTTAAATCTAACAGACGTAAGAGAAACGTGGTGAAATAAATGCCATTGATTGATTATACGAAAAATCGTGCGCTTTTTACGGATTTATATGAGCTTACGATGATAGCGGGATATTATTTGAACAATATGCACGATACAGAAGCGGTATTTGACCTTTTTATTCGCAAAAATCCGTTTGGCGGGGGCTATACCGTAGTTGCTGGCATTAAAGATGCTATTGACTATATTACCCATTTACAGTTCACTGAAGAAGAAATTGACTATTTACAATCACTCAATCTCTTTCCGGATGCCATTCTTGATTGGCTCTCAAAGTTTCGGTTTACTGGCACAGTCACAGGTGTTTTAGACGGAACAATTATCTTTCCACATGTTCCAATCTTAACCGTCACCGCACCTTTAGCACAAGCACAATTAATTGAAACCGCACTCCTTAACATTGTCAATTTTCAGTCTTTAGTAGCTACCAAAGCCGCGCGCATATGTTATGCTGCCTCACCGGGAAAAGTATTAGAATTTGGGCTTCGTCGTGCACAAGGAGACGGTGGTATGCTAGCATCTAAAGCTGCAATTATTGGTGGCTGTGTTGGAACGTCAAATGTCAGAGCGGGCATGGACTACGGCATCATGGTCTCGGGAACGCAAGCACATTCATGGATTCAAAGTTACCCCTCAGAAATAGACGCTTTTCGTGCCTTTGCCGAAATTTACAAAGAAAAAACCATTCTTTTAGTCGATACTTATGACACCTTACAGTCGGGTGTCCCCCATGCCATTCAAGTAGCAAAAGAAATGCAAGAAAAAGGCATTAGAATTCGAGGAATACGCATTGACTCCGGGGACTTAGCATGGTTAGCGGTTGAAGCTGCACGAAAATTGGATGAAGCTGGATTGACAGATCTAATCATTGTGCTTTCCAACGAACTCGATGAGTATTTAATTGAATCACTCATCACACAAATACGCAAAGGGGCGCCATTAGATGATGTCGAAGAGAAAAACTTCCGTGAACGCGTCATAAAACGATTAGCATATGGTGTTGGGACAAAGCTTGCCACTGGTGGTAATCAAGCAGCATTAGGCGGTGTATATAAATTAGTTGAATATAACCACGAGCCACGAATTAAAATAAGCGAAAATGTTGAAAAAATTACGAATCCCGGAAAAAAACAAATTTGGCGAGTTTACAATAACAATAACAAAATGATTTTTGATGTTTTAGGTACTGCCGACGAAAAACCACCACAAACGGGCGAAACTGTATATCACCCAGTAGACGTCCTTAAGAGCACTACACTCCCAGAAAATATTACCGTTGAACCATTACACACGGTTTTAATTGAAAATGGAAAAAAAACTTCGGCATATAATGAATTAGATCTTCATAAAAGCCAGCAACGATGCCAGCAACAGTTAGAACATCTTGATCATTCACATAAACGCTTCTTAAATCCACACATCTACAAAGTTTCGCTCACGCAATCATTATTTGATCTTAAAATGAAATTAATCAAAGAATTTGGATTTAAAAAATAAAAATCTTATTAATTTCGTTATTGTATTCCGCAATTTTTCCGTCTTTTAGTATTTCTGCACTTTTAAAGCGTTTTTCTTATTCTTTTCACATATTCAACGACTTGTGGTAAAAATTCTGCCACATTGGCTTCGATTTTGATATCTGCGAGATGATCTAAAGGCGTCTCTCCTTGGTTAATGATGATTAACTGAGCTTGATTCTTCTTTGCCATTCGCGGAAAACTTGCGGCTGGATTGACTTTCAACGATGTTCCAAGCACTAGCATCAAATCACAGCGTTTAGTATGAAGAGCTGCCAATTTCATTTCTTTTTCGGGCATAGGATCACCGAAATTTACAATAGAAGAGATTATTCGACCACCACAATGCGGACAACGGGGTTGATTTTGCTGTATGGGATCAGTTCGATATCCTTTACCATGAATAGCATCATTCCATCCGATTTCATCTTTTTTGAAGCGTGAATCACACTTGATGCATTTCATAATGGAATAATTACCATGGAGTTCTGCTAATAACTGCGGTTTTATTCCAGATTTTAGATGGAGGTTATCAACGTTTTGAGAAATGACAAATTTCAAAATGCCCATGTTTTGGAGTTCAACTAAAGCGAAATGAGCCGCATTAGGTTCAATTTCTGTAATTGTTTTTTTAGGTCTGGGTGGTGGTAAACCTTTATCACGTCGAGTCCAGACGCCATTTGGTCCACGATAATCTGGTAAGCCGGAGGCTGTACTAATTCCAGCACCAGTAAAAGCAACTAAATATTTCGATGTGACGATTTTTTCGGCTACTTCTTTAATAATGTTAATTAAAATATTAAACACCTAGCATTACTT
>WAPZ01000336.1 GCA_015520535.1 Candidatus Heimdallarchaeota archaeon | reverse complement strand
GCTAAATAAAAGTTTGGTCTTTAGCGTCTTTTTTTAGTTAAAAAACATTTTATTGGGCAAAAAAACAAAAAAATACACTAAAAGGAAGCTAAAAAATTCAAAAATAAGAAATTTCTAATCGGCACGAAAACGTTTTAATTCTTCTTCAAGTCTCTTTATTTGCGCTTCCATAGTTTTTAACTGTTCCTTAGCCCGCTTTGCTTCTTCTTCAGCTTTTTGTGCACGCTCTTTAGCCCGCTTTGCTTCTTCTTCAGCTTTTTGTGCACGCTCTTTAGCGATTTCTTCTTTGGTTTTAAGAATTTGCATCGTTTTCGAGTCAACAAAGATTAATTGATAAATAGGAAGGTTACCTTGGTGCTGACGGGAAAGTCGGCGCAGACCCATTTTGAAGGGAACGACATCACCACAATCTATAAGATACTCAGGGTTTAATTTGCCATCGGCTGTGATACTAACGTTTCGTAGTTCATGGATGCTATAATACTCCTTATTACGATCTAAGAGATATACTCTCAGAAACGGCGCTTTGTAGTCGGGAATATGTGTTAAATAAGGATTAAAAACAACATAAACGGGAATACCGAGCTTCCAGCAGCGATCTACTGTAATTCCTATATCCTTATAGAATGTCGACTTAGAGAGAATATTAATAGCCATAGTGGGAATTCGATTACCGTGTTCTTTTGCACGGTAAGAGGATAACGTATAGGGGATGGTAAAATTGCGAAAATATGAAATGTCAAATTGAATGTCGATCTCCTCGCCTTCTATAGTGAAATAATGATGCAAATCCCACAACACGCGATCGTTTGGAAAATTTGTAGTCAGCACATCGTATAAATACGTGATGCCCATGGAATGCGGTTCACTTTCTCGTCTTCCTAACCGTGGCTTTTCCTCTTCTGACCAGTTCTCTTCTTTAGCTGCAAGTTCATGCCGTGTACTTCGAAGTAATTTTTGTTTTTTCGCTGTTTCTGAAAATTCTAATGCTTCATTAGCCATCTCTTTCCCTCTAATGTTCTCCGTCATACTACTTTCTACCAGTTAATCATTCTCCACATTCTCTTATAAAAATATTCCCTTAAAAATTCAATAATTTTGCTGGAGACATGTGATCTGTTCGGTTAGAAAGTTTTCGATAATTTAATACAACCAAGCTTTTTATCGGATATTAAAGATCCACCAGTGTTTTATCGAATCAAATAGTTACCGCTAAAAGAGTGCAGTTTAGGAGAATTTCAGCGAAATAATTGCAATCATTTCAAGTAGCACAAAAAAAGGAAAAAAGAGTCTATGAAGAGATCAATGTTTAACGATCATAATATGTATGTTATTTTTGACGTTTTTGGGTCAGTCTATCTTGTATGGATTGATTTTTTGATAATTTTGAAAAAAATTCTGACACGTGTTTAATATTCTTATGTCGGTTGAGGATATCAAGAAAATTTATTGTAAATTCCAGTTCAATATCGTTTGATGTAGCTGTTTCTATGTATTTTACCCAATCAATATCCCAGAATGTCTTATTTTTGAATATACCCACCATTATCTTTTTTGGTAATTCAATGATAAACGGGACAAACTTTTGCATTGAAATGTCGGATATGATTGAAGAAAAACATCTTTCCAACTCAATGATCTTTTTCCAATCAATTTGTTTGAAGGATTTCGTGTTTACAATTTTTTTAATTATTTCTTCATGTTCATTGCATTCACGTCTATCTATAGGAGTAAAAATTTTCATTTCACTAGGACTGCAATATGAAAATAACATGTAGAAATCTAACTGATATGGTAAAAGTTTTACTATTTCATCAGCGAAATCACGAATTTCTTTGTGTTTCCAAGCATTCATGCATGTCATGTTAACAATCAAATTTAATATGAAAAAAGTCAAAGGATTTCTTTGACGCAAATAAAACTCGGCGCATCTTTCCTCATTTATACCTTCTTTCACTTCAATTTGTAATACCTTTTCATAGTGTTTGATGTAACTTTTCCAAAGTTTTGTATCATTTAACAGTTGTATTGCCTTGGGGAAAGCTTCTAAAAGTGTTGAATTTTTTAATACAGGAACAACTAGTGAATCTAAGAAGTCTATAAAGACGCATTCTTTTTTGGAATTCACATCATCATTGGTGTTTGTAATAAAATTTC
>WAPZ01000335.1 GCA_015520535.1 Candidatus Heimdallarchaeota archaeon | reverse complement strand
GCCATATCATCCCCTTTGTAGATCATTTTCTTCAAATAGACCGGCAAACATCACTTTCACGGAATGAAATTGTTCGAGGAATTTTTCTAAAAATAATGAGTTTTATTGAGCTATTCTCCCGTTAATGACCATTTTTGTGGTAAGTCCCATGAAAACAGACGATATTATAAAAGTAATGAATGAACATCGTTCTATAAGGTTCTTTAAGCCGATCCAACCCGACTTACAAATCATACATAATGCGATAAAAATTGCCCAACGGGCGCCAACAGCATGTTCGGGACAAATGTACTCATTTATCATTATTAATGATAGCAAAATATTGCTGGAACTATCCGAACGAGTTAAATCAAGTGTACTTAAACGAGCACCGCTTGCTATTATAGGATGTGCTGATGTATACCGCTTAAAGGAATTGGTATCTTTAGCTGACGAAACTCTCACCATGGAGCCCTATACTGCGTTACTACAAGCAACCATAGACACTAGCCTTGCCTTTCAAAACTTAAATCTATATTTAGAAGCACAAGGGCTTGGCACATGCTTTATTGGATCGATTTTAAGTTATTCTGATGAAATTATTGATTTATTGAAGCTTCCGCCACTTACGCTCCCAATTGCCGGTCTTGCTATTGGATATCCCGATGAAAACCCACCAAAACGCCCACGAATTGCAACTGAACTCATTATGCACCATAATTTTTATTCACAACCCACTAAAGCTGCATTAATAGACGCTATAACGTATATGAGTACCTTATTGGAACAAGAAGGATATTATAAAAAATACGCAAACAAGGAAAATTATACGTGGAAAGATCACCTCAAAAGTAAATTTGGCGGAAAATGGATGAAGAACATTGAAACACATCTCAAAAAGTCCTTACAAATGCAATTCAAATTATGAAAAGCAAAAATGTCGAATTACTTAGAGGTATGAGGCTCTCGAACAAAAGATATAAAAATGCGCTACATGTGAGCACTCTATAGAATAATAATCAATTGAGGTGTAATATTTGGCACTTGCTCAAGCAAGTTTAATGGAAGATCCACTAAAACTCATCAGTACTGTTTTGATTCTGATTGCCTTAGTTTTGTTTTTAGTGGTTTCGTATAGATTATGGAAGTCATATCAAGAAAAAGGAAAAGACCAAAGTAAATATATGGCGTTCTTCTTTTTTTGGGCAGCCCTAGGTATTATATCACTCATCATTGAACAAGGTATTTTAATTACTCAAGGTGACCCAACAGTAACTGTAACTGAGGCTTTTTCAATCCTTGATTTTCTTACCGGAGCACAAATTACCATCTATCACTATGCTTATCTGTTTGCTGTCAGCGCATATCTTACAACCAGCATTTCAATTGTCTACATTGACCTATTCAGCCTTTCTTTCAGAAAACAAACCAAATATATTCCCATCTTTATCGTTCTGATGGCACTTTATTTTATCATCCTCACAATAATGCCATTTCATTATGTAAACGATCTTGGTGACTGGGCACCTGAAAAAGTCGACCCAAATGTCCCCCTAATAACCACAGCTATTCTCTCAGTACCATTGTTTTTCTCACCACTTTTCATGTTATATGTTGCATACAAATTAAAAGAACAAACGTTTCAGTTCCGACGTGCAATTTGGCTGGCAATAGGACAATTTATCATATCTTTTGCATATTTATTCGAAATTATCAATGTTGGTGGCGGATTGGCATTAATCGTTCGCTTTGGAATCATGATTTATCCTTTATGGATGTATCTCGGATTAACGTTGCCCCCATGGTTCCGCAGCCTTCTAGGCGGTGAATAAAGCCGTAAATCTGCAGTTATTCTTTTATTTTTTATTTCATCTTTTTTCTTTACGACGATGTGGGAAATGAAATCCTATGGAAGTGCGAAAATCCAATATATTTTTACTACCGGGCACCAACGAAAAAACCGTCCATTTGTTCCATTTTACTAAAGGGAAAATCCCCATTCTTTTGATTCATGGCTTCCATTCCTCTGAAAAAATATGGATTTCAGAAGGATACCGAAAAGATACGATTTCCTTTGCACAAAAATTTGCAGAACATGATTTCTCGGTATGGTTACTTCGATTTAGCGATCCCACACACGGAAATATCCATGATCTTACCATGATTGATCTTTTATCCGCATTAAAAATGATAGAAAAACTGGAACAGCGTGTACACACTTTAGTGGGTCATTCTATGGGTGGAATTGCCATCCGATATCTTATCAAAAAACATGGGTTAAGTGGGCCTTTAGGACAACTAAAAAATGTAGTGTTTCTCGCCGTGCCACATCATGGAGTCTCTCTCGCACAAGTATTTCCTAATATTGGAACTTCAACGGAATTATTATTTGAATATTTCTCAAGATTTCTGAGCAAAACAGGTTATGAGCGAATCCTCAATCGTGCCTATTTCCAGCTTCTTTCTAATTCGGAAATAATTCGCTTTATCAATACCCCAAAAATCGAGCTCGATCCAACTATTACTTGGTTTAATGCGATTGCAGATAAAGACATTATTGTTCCAGAAAATAGTGCCCAACTGCCACGTCATGAGATTGCGGCTGCAGAAAAAGTCCGACTTTTAGAAAAGAAATTTCATGCGACTCATATGAAAAATGCATTTCAATTCTTGTACGCTGCAATTGAACCGCTTTTTGAAAAATTCCCACGTATTGAAAGGGAAAGAATCCTAGAAAATTTGAAAAAAATCCAATCAAATGCTGAATATTTGACTGCACCGCCTATATATCATGTAAATGATTGTGCAGAATGGATCTTACGAAAAATCACTTACTGAAAAAAGTATAACGTCATTTTGCCATCCTATTTGTCCATTTCAAAAAATTTCAATGTTTCATTGCAAGCACACCACAACTCCTCACTTTCTTTAGAAAAACTTATAAATTGAGGGAGTAACGATCCTCTTGAGCAGATACTTAGTACAATATACTGCTTATATCCAATAAAATCCGCGGAACTCCTTTGA
>WAPZ01000334.1 GCA_015520535.1 Candidatus Heimdallarchaeota archaeon | reverse complement strand
GTTTTGAGTTTGGTGACATCTTGATAAAGTGGTAGTAACAAATCCAATTTGCTCTCTAGATAACCAATTTGTGGATCGATAATGTCCAAACGATCAAAATTTTCGGCCTTTCGTTTAGTTTCAATGGCGGTTTCCACCATAAATTTGGTTACTTGAATGAGTTCTTTCTTTGTTCTAAGTGTATATTTTTTGTCACGAATTTGAAGCGGCATTTTAAATTTAAACTCTTCTATTAATGAATGGGGTATTAAAAAGAAGGTTAAGAATAAACGTTGACTAGTTAAATCGATTGGGATATCAACCGTTTCAGGAGGTTTTATGACCTTTTTCTTTTTTTGTAAGCTTTCTTCTCGCACTTTCTTTTCAGCTTCATAGTCAATCTTAATGTCCATTATGCGTTTATTCGGTTTAAAACGATATCCCGATAAGTATACGACTAAAAGCCCGTGCCAATGCTCATTATTTTCTTTTTCGTGCTTAAGCATATCAGTAAGCAGAGCATCAATGGTTCCGGTTATATCTTCACGAGTGGCCGTTTTAGCTGTAATTTTCATGATTATTCGTTCATCTTCGGGAAGCTCTTTTCTTTCAAGGAGATATTTATGGTAGTCCCTACTTGGATAGAATTCCAATTTTTTTAATGGATAACGCAATTCAATGTCAGCTTCTTCCTTTCCATGAACTGAAGGACGGACTATAATTCGTGATGGTTGACCTAAATGGAGAGAGTTTAGGATATGAAAACGGTACTCATTATTACTTAACAACGCATCAAGAAGAGAAAGACTTTTTACGCCAAAAGCGGTTTGAGAGATGGCTACATACGTCGGGTATAACATGATTGGTCTAAGCACTTGGATATATGATATCGGACTATCCTCTACTGTCGAACGTAAGAAATTTTCTAATGCTGAAGTTTCATCCTCGATTTGTGCAGTGGTTTCTGCCATTGTTTAATCATCCTCATTTGAAAGGGAAAAATGCTTTTCTTCATGTAATGATGTCCATGTCAATCCTTAATAAGTTTTCCATTTTCGAGGTTATCGAGAGCCAAAGATTTTAGGTGAAAAAATTTGAAGGCAAAATGGTGATTTTTTATGAGGGTATCCATGATTGATGATCTTTTTGACCAAAAAAAAGTTTTGATTTTAGCACACCGTGGTTCAGGAGCACCAGAGAATACTTTAAAGGCTTTTGACAGAGCAGCGGAGGTAGGAGCTGATGGCATTGAATTCGATATTCATCTAACGACTGACGGAACGTTTGTCGTTTATCATGATTTTACTTTGAAAAAAATTGGAGTACCGCGTCATTTAAGTTCTATGACCTTCAATGAAGTCAGAAAGTACGATATTAAAGGAGAACCGATTCCGACTTTAGAAGAAGTGGTAGAGTTGTGTGAAAAAAAGAGGCTTTTTATGAATATTGAGCTTAAAACACCAAGTGCAAGTGCGGGCAAAAAATTGGCTCAATTTTTAAAAGATTACCACTTAGAAGAGAAAGTGTTAGTAAGTTCTTTTTATCCACAAGCATTAGAAAATTTGATGTCTCATAGTCCAAAGGTGGCGATTGGTTTCCTTTATACGTTTCCTTATCGTCGTGGTTTTAGATATGCTGGTAAATTACCACTTTTTGCGGTTGAACCATTTTTTATGTTTTCATACCCTCCAAAGACTTTTTTCAACATTTTATCACAAATAATGCAAAAGAATGCGGTTTCATCTGAAGAAAAAAAACCGACTTTTACATTAAGTTTCTTACAAAATAAAAATCGTATAAACCGCTTTTATCACTTAATCATGAGTTCATTGAGATTTATTTCTCGAATGAAAAAAAAGAATGCACGTTTGGGTCTGTGGACAGTAAATTCAGCTGAGTTAGCTTTGTTGTCTGTGCAATTAGGCGCATCTTTCTTAATTACAGATAAGGTACAACTCTTAAAACATGCGCTTCGGCGGCGGAATCGTTAGTTTTATAAAGATCGCTTTCGTGAACTACTCGTGAAATAAGTTGTTTGTTTGTACATCCATACATAAATTGTAATTCAAAGTCATTTAATTAGGGAATAAAATGAGAAATTTTGATATTTTGCAGGAGGCCTTAAGTAAGGCACGAACGGTTATCGATACAGCAAATTTCCCCATGGTTCGGCATTATGCTGAAAAAATACCAGAAAATGGCATAACTCAAGACCCCATGGTAGGCCTCTATTTACCGGTGTTAATTTCAAATAAATTAAGTCAACCAAAGAAGATAAAACCCGAAAAAAGAGTTTTTTTTCAAAAAAGTGCCACTTACTTTTCAAGCGTTGAAGAAAAACTAATTAATTCGACGTTAGAGAAGTTAGTTGATCATTATTGGCCGTCATTTCTTATCGGGATTATTTCTCAAGGAATTCGTGACAATGAGGCTAGTGTAGCCCGCTATCCACGTTATTTAAAATTGGTAGATCTTTTCCATCAAATTCCCCGTGAAATCGAGCTTTCCGATGTTTTGATTCTAGTATGGCGTGAAAAATTAAAGGGGATTGAGGAACTGGAGTCATGGATTCATGATCGCGCTACTGCAGAATATCACCAAATAGTTCCCTTTTTAGAAATAGTACTCGATACGGACTCCCCAAATGAAATTTTAACCATATTTAGACATAATTTTAAGACCGAAAAGGAAATTTTTATTCTTTTAAGTGATTGTATTCAAGGTAATCCCTTGTTACATCATTTGTTAACAAAATATGCTTCTGACAATGATGTTGAACCACAAAAACTTTTTTCACAATTAAAAGCTGTCATGTTGCAATTATGTCGGCAAAGTACTAGCGAAGAGATCCGACATTTAGGAAAAATCTTTATTAATCTCTATTTGTCGAACGATTCCACATAGGATGCCATTTTTGCAAGTCGGCGTAAATTATTTGCTTTTCCTTACGATTAATCTCAAAAAGATCATATATAAGTGAATTTAGGCGTTGTATGTGTTCGTGATCTTTGTTTTCACTGGTATTCTTACCATTCATGAGTTCATTCATGCTAAGGATTTTTTTTACGTGGACTTCAATCTTAGTTGCTAAGTCTTGTTTATATTTTGTGGTGAGCATGGGTATGGGCAACTCTTTTAAAAAGCGTATCGAGTAGTTCAGAGAACCTTGCGGAATCCTCATGGTGTAAAAGTCCATAAAATGTATCCAGTTAAAGAGGTCTGAATTTAACAATCCTAATAGGAATAATGGATGGTATTGATGAGCTAGAGAATCCTTTGAAGTAATAATGGTATGAATGGCAACTAGGGGAAAATATCTTCCTTGAGAATCAAAGGCTGCGGTTAACCGTTTTGCCACCCCTCTCACCAAAATTTTGGGGCTTTTAACCATCGCATAGAAGTTTTTTGTAATCGTCTTCGATATTTCCACGTCAGTATTCTTTAACAAAATGCATGGGTACCAATAATGTTTTTTTCCAAGTGTTACTTTTTTCTTTCCCCATAAAATAGTGAAAGGCTGGAGTAAACTTGGTGAAAGCACACGAAACGCTTCGATAACGTTGTGATTGTTCTCATGATGGTTGCACTCGTAAACGTATCGTAACGTTTCATGATAATTAAAGCCCATTATTCCTGTTCGAATCGTTGCTATTTTGTCTAATGGTATCGTGTGCGTATGAATTTTTTTATAGAGTTGTCGGTGTCTTGAGGTCATATAAAGACTGAAAATTGAACGGTAAGGGTGTTTTAGCAGTGTCTGGGGACGATGTTCGACATGAACGTTACGATGAGATTGAAGCGTTTCAATATGTGGAAGCATTTTTAATAACCTTAAGTTATCGGATTGGAAAAGAATAATTTTAGTAAGTAAGGATGGATTTCTCGGTATTTGTGTGGGCATGGAATCGAGTTTCTTAAGGATTAAAATAACGGGCGAAACCTGGACCGCTGGAAATACGCTTGGACATTCTGATAAATCAATAATTTCTTTGATATGAGTTTTTTTCAACAGCATTTCTCGAAGTTTCACGCCATACTGAGACACAAAAAATTTATTGGACGTTATCAGTGCTAAAATGCCATTTTCTTTTAAAATTTTCAAGCCGAGTTCGATAAACAACAGATAAAAATCAAATACACCATATGCGCTTTCAAACTTTGTTTTCAAATATTTACGAAGTGTCTTGTTCGATTTTTCAGCTTCAATATAGGGAGGATTTCCAACCACGAAACTAAATCCACTTTGTTTTGTATGAGTCGGAAAAACCAATTCAAACGCTATATTCCAAATGATGGGATTCCTTGCAATAAATAGATTGTAATCAAGCGAAGGCAAGTGATTTTTCAAATTTTCAAGGATGTGTTCATGTAACTTGTTTTTTATACGTAAATAATTTTTTAGTGCCTCTTCAGTAAAATAAGGTTGGTTTTCAAACTTTTTTCTGAGACGTTGCATAGTGCGTATTTCTCGTTGCAAGTTATTTGAACTCAGAGGGGCAAAAATATCTCCCAACAAGGCATCTCCGGTATATAAATTTGCAGAAAAAAGAAATTGAAAATGCATGAGAATCTGCTGTCTGAATGCGGTGTTTGCAATTATCTTTTCTAATTCGCTTCTAACCATTTCATGTGTAAATAAATAAAGTAT
>WAPZ01000333.1 GCA_015520535.1 Candidatus Heimdallarchaeota archaeon | reverse complement strand
GCGTCAGATGTGTATAAGAGACAGCATTTTAGCAAAAAATCAATGTAAAAAGCACTGCAAATCAAAAAGTTTTTAAAAAACGCTCGACTTATATTCATAGAAAAAAATGGATATGAACATAATGGGGAAAAAAGAAGATTCAATCCTATATTTTACACATAGCGGTCAAGAAAATACGACTGACTTGTTAGAATACGTATTTAGAAAAGCTAAAGAAAAGGAGATAAAAACAGTTATTATTCCATCTGAAACGGGAAAAAGTGCATTAAAAGCTGAAGAAATCTTTCATAACAGCGATATCAAGTTGGTTGTTGTCACTCAAATACCAAACACGTATTGGTCTCCCAAAGGTACAATTTTGACGGGCTTATTACGAAAAGAATATTCTGATAGAAGAGAAAAACTCGTTAACCAAGGAGTTACTATTATTCAAGGCAATCCACCCGTATATACCCTTTCAAGAAGTCTAGAATGGACAGCTCCCACCCCAGAGCTGTATATTGAAAAAACGCTTGAAATTTTTGGTTCTGGTCTTAAAACAGCTGTCCAAATAGTACTGATGGCCACAGATCAAGGAGTTCTTAAACCTGGTGAACGTGTCATCTCGTGTGGTGGAACTTATCTAGGATTAGATACCGCAATCGTGACCGAAGCCTCGTACACACGGAATTTTTTTACTGATTTTACTATACAGGAAATATTGGCGAAACCTCTCCAGCGAGTAAAACAACTACCGGAATACGAAGACAGTGCATGGAAAGGAAATTTGGAAGAATATTACGAAAAATAGAAAATATCGGCATTAAAAAATCTATTTTACTTTTATTTTGTTTTTTCCAAAAAAAAACGCTAAAAATAGCGCATACAGCATTATCAAGGGATGTTAACGCTTAAACATAACGCGTCGAATGAAAAGAAAAATAAAAAACAAGGAAGAAGCCGCAAGAATTCAAGCCAAAGTAATAGCGGGACGATTTGGACGCGCTTGCTTGGCTCTAGGGTTGTTTTTTGCATGTTCCACATCATTGATAATGATATCACACTGATAAATGCGTTCTAAAAAGGTTTTTGCCTCGTTTAGGGCTTTTTCCTCAAGTTCTCGATCAATAATGGGGGTTAGATGGGGGATTTTCATGAGATTTTTGGCATAATTGGGCAATTCTTTTTTATAGGGTTTAAATTCCTCCATTTGCATAAGGCGTTTTATAAGATTGCTTTTATCTTTCATAGCCTCATAATATACTTTGTATTGCCATGCGGGTGCCAATGTTAATTCGATTTTTTGCGGTTTTTCGATTTTAAGAACGCGTTTTACATGTTCAATGTCTTCGATCAAATGTCTGATATATTCTTCGGCGTCTTCAATTTCCTCATTAATTAAATCGTCGTTGGGAGTAGGATAGGGTTGGTTAATAATGAAATCAGATTCATTGAGAACGTCATGCCAAATATGTTCGCACAGATGTGGTGTACATGGTGTTAACAGTAATAGAATAACCTTGAGCGCTTCTTTGTAGGCTGGACCTAGGTTATTATGACCAACCCGATGTTTATACCATTTGATATCATTCATAATTCCAAAGAGTGCGATTTGAATGTAAGTTCGTGTCTGGAGATTCTCTACGGCATTGATAGCTGCCTTAATGTGTTTTTGGAGTCGGCTTCGTAGCCACAGATCCATCATTGAATCGGTTGTTCTTGTAGGTTCTTCTTTCCACCAGTTATAAAACTGTTCTAACCATTGGTCGTAGGCCCGAATATCATCCTCGGAAAGATTAGCATCATCAATGCCTTCCCCGGCACCAAGTAAACCTAAACGCGTGAGATCGGCACCATATGCAGAAACAGCTTCTGACAAGGGTGTCAATACCCCACGGCTTTTGCTCATTTTTTTACCGTGAACTTTCATGAATCCGTTTACACTAAATGCGCGTGGCCAATGTTCTGGCTTAAATAATGCCACATGTTGAAGTAGACAAAAAGTGAGGTGATTGGGAACAAGATCTTTTCCCGAACAGCGTAAGTCCATGGGATACCAATATTCGAACTCTTGTTTTACTTGTTTGACGATATCGACGCTCAAACCGGTCATTTGTGCAATTTCTTCAGCGGATCCAATATCACGAATAATGTAATCGAAAAACTCGGGGATAGCATGTTTTTCTTCAATAAGTCCTTGATTAACATATTTGCTTATTGTATAATACGCCATATAAATGGTAGAATCCGAAAGCGTTTCGACGATCCATTCGTTATCCCATGGAAGCGGAGTTCCTAAACCCGTTTTTCTTGCACAAGCCTTGTCTTCCAGCCAATCAATAGTGCGTTCAAATTGTTGTTTTACAATCGGTGGATAAATTGCCATCTGCTTGAGCGCTTTTTTAGCTTTCTTTTTCCATTCTTTATTGCTATAAAGCAAAAACCATTGGTTTTCCAGTACTTTGACGTAACACCGTGTACCACAACGGCATACCACTAGATCTGCGGGTTCATATAATATTTCAGCAAAGCCAGCTTCTTTAAAATCTTTAATGAGTCGTTCTTTCGCATCTTTGACAGCTAAACCCTTATATTTCCCCGTGATGTCCTTACATATTCCTAAATGGAATTCTTTTTTATAAATTTCTTGAGTTGCCGCTTTTAACTGTTCTTTATCATCCTGGCTGGTGATATTCATTTTTTGGACGATTTCGACGGCAGGAAATTCTCCAAATCCTTCAACAGAGATTAGTGAAATCGGTTTAATTTTTTCGACTATATCTTTTTTAAGACCAAAGACTTCTAATTTTTCAGGATTTTTCACTAAATCTTGCAATGCAACCCAATCGACGGGCGCATGACCGGGGACACTCATAACAACGCCACTACTGGCTTCCGGATCAATGAACCACGCCGGTAATATGGGTACCCAATCTTTGGTGACTGGATTTTGGCACGTTTTTCCAAACCATTGCCGTGGATTGATAAGCTGACCTTCTTTACCGTCCGGAAATTGATCTTTGAATTTGCTCATGTTTTCTGCTGATATAATCCAAATTTCTCCGTTAGAACGAATAAATTCTTGATACTTAGTCTCGGGATGTAAAAACATGTTTGTTACGCCAAAGATAGTTTCTGGGCGAAGCGTTGCGGGAACAAAATAAGTTTTATCTGTACCTTCAGCTTTAAATTTTAACAATACATATTCGACAATACCCACGCCTTCTCCAATCAAACGATCATGATCACCAGTCGGGCTTTTATCATTAGGACACCAAATAACGGGATGTGAACCTTGTCCTACATACCCAAGATCGCGTAGAGTCAAATATTGCCATTCAACAAACTTTGAATAAACTGGGGTTAAGGTGGTGGTGACAAACTTTCGTCGCCAATCAATAGCTAACCCAACACTTTTCATATCATTAATCATTAGGGGAACGAAGTAATTCACAATATGTTTGGGGTCAGTAAACTTGTCTAACTCCTCTTCGGGAACACCAAAGATTCGTAGCACACGACGTGGTGTTTCTTCACCCTTTGCCAACTGTTTAGCCATGCCTACAATTGGTTCTCCCGTAGCATGAAAGCCTTGCGGAAAAAGAACATTAAAACCACGCATCCGTTTATATCGTGCAATCATATCTGCTTTTAACACACTATATCCATGACCTAAATGAACCGAACCATTTACATAGGGATATGGAAACGTAACCATAAATTTTGGTCTTTTGGGATCCGGATCGGCTTCATAGACATGTTGTCGTTCCCATTCTTCCTTCCATTTCTTTTCAACTTTCTTCAGAAAATCACTAAATGAACTTTGATACTCCAATGGCTGGTAGTCCTTTATCACATTTTTTCCCATTTCAACGTCTCCTTTCTTTTCATTTTTCATTTAAGCGTGATTATTACTAAGAAATCAGTAAATCGCACAAGAAAATCTTCATTTACACTTAAACGCCGCAATGCATACTTGAAAAAATCCATTGTCTGAGAAAACTTCACAAAAAGAGCACTATATAACCATGAATTATCACAAACAAAAGAGCTTGTAAATACCTTAAAAAGCACAAAGATTTTAATTGAAATAATATAGAACATTAAATTAGCCATAAAGGGAAAAACTACGTTAAATTGAATTGCTGAGAACGCAAGCCCCCATTTTTAACGCTCCTACCAATTTAGAATAGCCAAAAGACTCTCTATCCATGAAATTTATAAACGTTCCGTTTTTAAATAAGAACACTGCGGAAGGAGAGGTGGAAAAAATTTTAATAAAATTATTGACTTTTAAAAGATGTTAGTCCCGCAAAAAGAAAGATCTCAATAATAACTCTTAATACTTTGGTGGTTAAGACATCAATAATTTCACGCGCGGCTAAAAAGCCAATTACGGCAAAAACTAACAAAGAAAGCGTCACAAATAAAAGACGTAAATTCCGCCCTTGGTATGATAAATAAAAATATCCTAAGAGTGTGAATAACGTAAAAATATTTATAATTAAAATTGCAATTAAAAAGAAGACTGAAATTGAAAAAAAACTTAAAAAAGCCGATAACAAGCCGATAACACCAAGAATGATAACAGTGATCTCAATTTTTTGACGAAGAGAAGTTTGAATAATTCCAGCTTCGAAAAAACTTGCGGTAAGAAAAGATAACGCAATTACAGCAAATGCAAATGAGATTTTTGCAGAAAAATTCAGATCTTGTGATATTATCAGAAAATACAATAACGAGAAAAAGGTTCCCACAAAAAAACCAGCAAAAGCTAATGCCCAGTAAAGAGAAATTAGCAATTGGGCTTTCTGATATTGTTTATAGAAATAATATACAATTAATGAGGTAACTACCAGTTCTAAAAGATTTAACGCAATTGTCAGTAAAAAGTCTTCTAACGGCATTGTCATTGTAAATCCCCACTCAAAAACTAAAATAGTCCCTTTGACGCAATTGTGGCAGCTCTAAACGATTTATTTTCGAGGTACTTTACTAGTTCTACAATTTTCTTTTTAATGTTAGGATTCAGCATCAGCTGGGAATTTTCCGCAATTCTTTTAAGTGTATCCACTAACGTTGCTACTAGTTCGGGCTTTTTTTCCAGGATTTCTAAATTAACTAACGATTCTGCAATTTTCCGCGGACTAGATTGGGAATATTTTAAATCATCTAACACCGTTTCTAAAAGTTTGAGTTCATTTGGAGATAATGATTGACCGACTGGACACTTTTTTAATGCTGATTCTGGAAAAAACCATGACTGAAAAATCTCGTCAAAATATTCGTTTAATGTAGTTGAAATAAAGTCTTGATTTTTTAATGTCTCCAAAAGTTCCAAAAATTTTTGATTTTGTTCTAAATCACCGTAAAAAGCTTCAACTTCCTCTTTTTTAATGTTTTTCGAACATCCCAAAACAATGATTGCTTCTTTAATTCTTCTAAGATAATAATTGCGATTTCCTAACGTTATTGATGTAAGTTCGGAACCCATCTCCTTTGAAAATGCCAGTATTCCAGCAGTAAATCCTCCAAAAAGCATAGGATCTACAGCGTCTTCCAAAAAAGACCGATGATAAAGCACTAAACCGCTTTCTTTTATAATGGTTATTTGGAAAATGTTATGTTCATGAGATTCCAATAGAGTGCACCAATGT
>WAPZ01000332.1 GCA_015520535.1 Candidatus Heimdallarchaeota archaeon | reverse complement strand
TTCATATATAGTGCTATCTTTATTGAGCATGTAAAAGGAATTTGAGGAAGTTGAACTCTTTTTTAAAACACAACATAAAATAGTTTATGTGAGAAAATGATAATCAACGGGAGAAATTCACGGCAAAGAGAGAATCATACACCTTTTAAATATTTTATACGCCAGTTTAATGTGATTTTGGGAGATATGTATGAAATATGGCGACATTCTCCAATAAAAAACTCTTCTGACACACATTTTGTGCGACGTTTAGCTCTTATGCTATTAGTCATGTGGTACTTGCAAGAAAAAGGTTTTTTTTCCAATAAGAATTTTATTTGTACGACATGTAGTCTAATTAAGCGGAAACATAGCCACTTTCCTTCGATCTCAGCTTTTATTTCTCACATGTTAGTGGGAATTAATCAGACGCTCCATATTTCACAGTTTTTGCAACTACAAGATGTGACCGCACTTAGTCTTTTTGAAGAAAAATTTTATGATGGATGTGGAGTTACCTCCGGAAATCAGTCGCGCATTTCTGATAAAAGAGCGATTGAAAGTCTTACAACGCTATTTGACTTGTTTCATTATTTTTTTAGAGAAAAAAAGATGGAGTTAAATCCTTTTATCATTTCATTTATTTACGAAAACCTCATTCCCCGTGAAGAACGAAAACAAATGGGCATTTATTACACTCCCCAAGAAATAGCAAAAAAAATGACTGAAATAAGTATTGAACACGCCATTTTAGATAAAATATATCATAAATACTCACTAAATGCAAGTACATTGACAGAATTATTAGAAACTGGAGATTTAAATATCAAACTATCCTTAATTCGTGAAATTAAAGAATTTAAAATTTTAGATCCAGCGGCTGGCTCTGGAAATTTCCTTATTGCTGCATTAGATGTGTTAATGGCGATATATGGAAAGATTTGGACAGTATTTGACTCGTTAGGAAAACGTGCAGACTTGATGGCAGAATTAGGATTAAGCACTAATAAAAACGGTTCTGTGAATAAACATCACTTTTTATCTCTCGTTTTAACGAAGATTTTGATTCCACATACAATCTATGGGGTTGACATAAACGAAGAATCCGTAGAATTAGCAAAAATAATACTCAAATTATTTATAATGGAAAAAATTGTGGTTGATAAAGAATCGTCAAGTCTTCTTTCCACGCTAAAAATCAACATTAAATGTGGGAATAGTGTTGTCGGATTTTCTACCTTCGATGAACTTAAGGAATTAGATGACATAACAACTTTAACAAGAGAAATAACTCGCTTAGAAGGTTCAACGGATCAAGTTTCGCCGTTTACAGTTCAAGAACAATATCGTGATGCGCCTCTTACCTCATTGAGAAAAGAATTAAATGTTGCACTTTCAAAAAAGTTACATCTTCCGCTTCCAACGGTCTTAATGTTAAAACCCTTTCATTATTGTCTGGAATTTGCTGACGCAATGAGGTATGGGGGCTTTGATCTCGTAATTGGAAATCCACCATATATTAGACAAGAAGACATTAATAAAATTGTGTTCGAGCCAAATCTGGCGGCCAATTTTAAATATAAAGAGGTGTTAAAGCAGTTATATACGCTTTATGATACGTATTATGATTTTTCTCTGTATTTCGTGCTAAAAGGCTTTTCTTTATTGAAAAAACATGGTTATTTAAGTTATTTGATGACAGACAAATGGCTTAGAGCTAAATACGGCAAAAAAATTCGGGCACTTCTTAGTTCACACTACAAACTGATATATTTGATTGATTTAAATAAACTCAGTATTTTCTCCAATGTTACCGTTGGAACATTGATTCTTATCGTCAAAAAAACGCAAAATGATTCGAATGGTTTTTTTCGCTACTGCCAGCCAAATGATTTACATTTAACCAAAAAAGACATGTGCTATGTGTTAAAACAAACACGACTCCAAACACATTCTTGGAACTTTATTGATCGTCAAACGGAAGAAATTCAGCATTGGATCGAACGTCACGGCGTCCCACTTAAAGAACTTCCCGTTACCATTTTTCGTGGCATCACCAGCGGATATAATAAAGCATTTTTTATTGATAAACAGACTCGCCAAACATTGCTTCAACACGAACCACAAGTAGCTCGTATAATCTATCCACTCGTTCGAGGAAAAGATGTCACACGCTATGGAATCATATGGGCTCAAAAATATATACTTTATATTCCATGGCACTTTCCTTTAACTAAAAACGAACAAAAACAGCTGTCATCAACTAATCTTCTTTCACATGCCGAATATGCATTCAAAACGCAGTTTCCACACCTTTACACGTACTTTTTGTCTTTTAAAAAGGAATTAATGGGACGGAATGCCGAAGAAACAAATATTCGCTACGAATGGTATGCGTTACAGCGCTTCGGCGCTAATTATGCCTCGTCATTCCATGAAACCAAAATTATTTGGCGTGAAATTGCTCGACAACCCCACTTTACCCTAGATTACGGCATTTTTTTCACAGACGCAACCACTTTTATTCTTACCAGTTCTACTATTAATCTAAAAACCCTCCTTCTTATCCTCAATTCCAAACTTTCGTGGTTTTTAATCCATCTTTATGGCACACGACTCTCTCACACCACCGTCCGCTACAAAAAATCGTATATCCAACGCTTACCAATCCGTCTTCCCACATATCAGCGACCGTTTGAAATTGTAGCGGACTATCTCTTATTCCTCTCACAACTTCAACATACCAAATGGTGGGAACGTTTACCTGCTGAAGAGAAAAAACTGACTTTAAGTGTCTTCCAATTTCTTGATGACCAAGTTGCCAATCCACTAGTGTATGAGTTGTACTTTAGAGAATTGTTTGAAAATGAACAACAAAAACACAAGAAACTTTTTCTGGCACACTATATTGATAAAAAAGTCAAAGAAATCGATTATGCTTCATGGTGCTCAGCACTTTGGAATCATGCTCTTTCTGATGCCCAAGATGAAAAGATCCCTTCTTCCCTCCAACAACTAACACACTCCAATTGGCGTCTCATTAAAACAGTGGTTAAGGAGCTCAAAAAAGATCACCGCCTTTCTTCATACCTTTCTACCTTAAAAACGAATACTTGGATTCAAAAAATCGAAACTTTTTACAATGAAACTGTACCCGCCCCATAATTGGCTCATAACCTATTTTTGAGGGTGTGCGCACTTGTGTGAGTTAAGTGGTCTCATCTTGGGTTTCTTCAAAAAGTAACGTGATTGCTACTCCCGTTATTAATACCAAAGCACCAACAATAATAGCGACTGTACTTTGCTCACCTAAAATAATAATGGCTAAAATACTTGCACCAATTACCTCACCTAACGTTGTAGTGGACACCACTGGTGCCTTGACATATTTTAGTGCATAATTATATAATGTATGTCCAACACCCGAAGGAAGAATCCCTAAAAGGAGAAAAATGAGATATTCTTCCATCGGAAGCCCAAGCAATGGTAACCCCATAATCAAAGCAATCACGAACGTGACGACTGCCGCAAACCCATACACAATTGTTGTGTAAAGGAAGATTGGCACGCGTTTTCGGACGTGACGCCCACTAATAAAATACATAGACACCGCAATGGCACTGAAAAGCGCCAAAAAATCTCCGAATACACGATTAAAACCACCAAGTTGAAAATCAATTCCCGTTATAATCAGTGTTCCCGCTACTGCCAGTAAAATACCCGCAATTTGGATTCTTTTGACCGATTCCTTTAACATAAACCATGAAAAAATCAGCACAAAAATCGGTGACGAATCCGTTAAACTGACTGACGCCGTTACTGTGGTATAAGAAAGGGACATAAACCATGTAATGAAATGAATAGCCAAAAAAATCCCACTAACGATCATTATAAGATAATCTTTCTCATGTAAAGCCGAAAATATGACTTTCTTCTCGTCATCCCTCCCTTCAAAGATCAAAAACAAGATTCCCATCGTGAGAGTTGCAAAAAAGAGCCGGTAAAAAGCAATGACTATTTCATCACTTGTACTTAAACGCACCAGAATAGCCGCCGACGATACCGCCAGCGTTGCCACTAACAAGATCAAAATAATTTTAAGATTTTTTGTAAACGTCTCCACGCCTAACGAACTCATTTATATTCAGTTTACTCACATCAGTTTTCATTTAAACTCTTATCGGTAAATTCGGTAGGAATTCACTTGGATTCATTATACGTTTTGAATAAATTAAACAAATTTTGGATTTTCTTATGAAAACTACTACGTAACGGAAGGTAACACACTCGAGACTTCAACGTCTCCGTTTGAACTATCGTAATTCCTATCCAGCCGTCACGAATATCGGAAAAGATAATTTGGAATTTCACTCGAAAATCTTGCGTAAAAATGATTATTATTGGATGACCGGAACTCGTATAACGAATACTCGCTAAAAAATCCGATACTGTCGCAATATGTTGTATCGCCTTCAAAATAGGAAATAAAATAGTCTCTCTTTGCGTCGGCATTTGTATTTCAGTCTTATAACCTAACTGAATATCCGCACCGTTCATTTGAGCAGTACTCACATTCTTTCTATTTGTTAGTGGTGAACGCATGTTACTAACGTTATATTCATATAAAACGTATTCTTCGACAACCATTAAAAAAATTTGTTATAAGCGGGTTATAAAGTTAGTATTACCAAATTCTCTATGAAAGAATAGGCATAGTTGGAGCCAAATCACGTCAATGGCTTGGTTTACAAAATTGCTACCATTTAGAGAGATCGTTCGTCGTAGAAGGAATTTTTTTTCGGTTTCGAAATCCGTCATTCCAATCATGATAATATTGAATCTTTTCCTCCCCATACAACCAACACAACCATACCAAATCCCCATTGATCCGCGCGGGAAAATCAATCAAAATTGGGTGAAGAGAACGTATGACTGCCCCATAATCATGAATTTTCTCTGCAATGGCTTGAAGATCTAATTCCAACTCGTCAATACTCACGCGACGACGTGTCAATTTCAAGATGTCTGCATGCCTCAACGGTTGACGTGAAATTACTTTCATTTCACCATACAATCGCTCTATTTGGGCATATAAAGTAAGTCCTTCTTCCACTAGCTCTTTGATTTCCGGTAAAACTCGGTTTGCCTCTTCAACCGTGAATATTTTTCTGATATGGCTCATTTTCATCTACAGTCGACTATCGCCTCTTGTCCTTTAAGAAGTTACTGTTTTTTACAAAAATATTGAAAAAAATGAAATTTTTCAAGTAAGACAGAATATTTACGTAAAAGAAAATGTACTGCAGCATAAAAGACTAGTAACAGACAGTATTTATTTTACTAGCAGAAAAAACAATAAAAAAGCCTTTTCATTCAATATTTGATAAAAATTTGTTACCTCAATAAAGTCATTCGATTCATTACAATTCTATTGTGAGTAATGAGATGAGACTTTTAGTTTGTTTCTGTTTTTTCAAGGCGTTTTTTAGCGA
>WAPZ01000331.1 GCA_015520535.1 Candidatus Heimdallarchaeota archaeon | reverse complement strand
GCTTGGGAATGCATGGATGCTCTCTGTATAACCACAACCTATTGGGAGACCTCGCCCGTATTCGAACCATTGTCGCCGCAAATAACAACTTGTTATTCATTTAAATAGGGTAAACATGAGGTACGTAGAGTGTCTTCATAAAGTGAAGCGTTAAATATAAAGCGTTTAACAAGAAGATTGACCCGATTAGTATTCCACTGAATGCAAAAAGAATCGTCATAAATAATCAACATAATATTTGATGTGAGCATTTATATGTATTTCGTTTTAAAAAATAATAAAAAAGAACAGAAAGTTTGCGGATTCTCAAAGTGGGTGATTTTCAAGCCTAAGAGGATTTAAGGCACGATAGAGCGCGTCGTTTAGATAATCAGTTTCGCCTTTTTTGGGGGGTTTAATCTTTTCAATACCATTTTCAGCCAACCATTTGAGTATTGGCCACATTTGATTGGCATACTTTTCCACATTTTTTCTGCGGTCTTCAACGGTGCCATAGGAGGGCCAAGAATAAGAACTAACAACCGTGCGTCGTTGATGTGGTTCCAGTTGGTATTCTGGTGGAACATACTCCGGATCTTCAAAGGCGGGAGAATCTTTTGGAAAGACGGGATTGCCATAATCTTTTCCTTTTCCGGTTGGAATTCCTTCAATGGCTTTTACGACATGGGGTTCACTACTCGTATCATATTTATCCGCAGTTAAATCGCAAATGACAGCGTGTTCGGGTAAATAAGGCAGTTGCTCGCGTGTCACAATATGATGATGATTTTTTCCGGCGGGACGGAACGTGGCATCCACGAAAATATCGGCTTTAGAAAGGACTTTTTCGTTCATAAATGCCTTATCTGACGTTTCATAACGCCCCAGTGCAATGGCAAATACCTTTGGGTTGCCATTTTTTTCCTTTAATTCTTCTTGATAACCTAAAAAGCCAAGATGATTCAACGCCCTGATGGCTAAGCGACCTGTAGATCCCGTTCCCATAACAAATGCGGTAATTGGTTCACGGCTTGGGTCAAACCATTTTTCTTCGCCCCATTCCACTCGTAATTGTTTTACTGCAGCTTTAATAGCATTATATGCTGTTGCTTGGAGATCTTCGACTAATCTTCGTCCATAAGCATCAGTAACATCATCTAATGATATAGTATGGATTCCTTTGTCATAAAAGAGCTTGTTTCTTGTTGGATGGGTGTTGTAATGTAAAAAGGCTAAAAGCGTTTGCCCTTCGTGCATCATTTTTATTTCATCGATTGTCGGCGCTGTTATACAAACAACATAATCTGATTCTGTAAAAACTTCTTTTCGTGTTTTAAATATGATATTTTCGCCTTCATAATCTTCACGCTTAAAGTGCAAGTCCGATCCATATCCCTCTTCCACATATACCACTACATTTTCTAGTTTTGCCACTTGTTTTATTAGCCATGGCGGATAATCACGTTGATAGGGTTTTTCTATACTCATAATCGGGAAACCAAAAATTTTTTTGCCCACATTACTCACCTACGCGTTTTTTAGGAAAAGAAACGAAACATTGGGTGTATTACTTCTGATTGGAACGTTTTCTTGTTTTTTTAATTTTATTTTGTAAGTGTCGGTAATTTCTTTTTTTGAACAAAACAAGGACAACTATAAAAAATAATGCAGATGATACACCAAAAAATGAAAATGTTGGAAGTATTGCGGTAGAATTTTTTAAAGAAAAGGTAATGTCGCTTTCAAATTTTTTACTTTCGTTATAATTGTCATAAGCAAGAATTTTAAATGCCAATGACTCAGTATCTGATACATTTTTGGTATTCCATGTGAAAGCGGGAATTTCAAGTGCGTTTGCTAATTGTATCCATGTCTTACCGCCATCAATTGAATAAGAGAGTTCATACCACACATGGTGGTTATAAGAATCGCGCGCTTGTTGCCATTGAATCTCAACCACTTTTTTAAGAGTAGTTGATTGCTTATTGGGAAAGAGTAAGACGGGACGCGAGATATCATGAATATTCTCTTTTGTGGGTGTAGTACGAGGAGAATCATCGGTATTATTAGCGGCACCAGAAATTATATAGGGATGATCCGTAATGCCATCCGAATTTTCATCTGGATACACAAATTCATCCCAATAATTGGAATTAAAGGTATTTTTCTGTTTTGCATTACTGTTGTCATCGTATGCTTGACTTTCACCAAATTTGTTGTTATTGATGACATTATTGTGGTCAAAAATGTTGTTTGTTGTTTTATTTTGCAAAAAAAAGGCTACGTTGCGATTATTTTTGATGATATTTTCGGAAAAAGTGTTTTCGTTTGCTTGTTCTGCCAAATAAACCCCAAAATTATTCTCATAGACCAAATTTTCGTTAAAAATGGTGCCAGAGCTACGTTCAATGAAAATCCCATGAGAAAGAATGTCATGAATAGTATTATTTATGAGCTGATTATTGGTGGTATTTAAAAGGAAAAAACCAACTGTGTCTCCATAACTACTGTATGAAATTGTGTTATTGAAAACAAAATTCCTAGTGGTCGAGCGCAGTCCAATTCCAATAACACTAGCAGATATTCGATTTTTCGTGACGTACGTAGTTGTGGCGCCATCAATGCAGATTCCACATTCATTATTAAAAAAATGATTATTTGTCAAATTATTTGAGACCGCACCGGGGTAAAGAGAAACTGCGCTAAAGGATTTGTCGATCTTGTTTGCTTGAATCAGATTATTTGAAGAATGTTTGCTTATACCTATGCCAAACGTCTGAAAAAAGAGCGTATTATTTCCAATAAAACTATTTGTTGTCTCTTCTAAAAACACGCCATTCCAGTTGTTACTGAATAGAGTATTATTGCGAATAGTTATGTTGTCACTTTTATTAAGGAAAATACCACTAGAAATTGGCCAATCCGCCTTAACAG
>WAPZ01000330.1 GCA_015520535.1 Candidatus Heimdallarchaeota archaeon | reverse complement strand
GGGGCGCATTATCCTTTTTCATTACTAAAACGACATCATCTAGCGAAATAACGACTAAATCCGAAATACCAAATGTTACAATGGGTTTTTCAGCCCAAACTAGAGAATTTTGTGTTTAATACAGAAATGCGTGTGTACCTTTGACGACATTGGAATTTTCGTTCTTTTCTAAAATATCATATAATATTGCCCAATTTCCTATGTCTGTCCATTTAAATGTTGCTTCGACCATTTTAATGTTGGAGCTTTTTTCCATTACGGCATAATCAAATGATATTGCCTCTAATTTCTGAAATTCCCTTGTTACTATTTGTTGATCAAAATTTGCGTTTCGCATGGTTTCTAATGCGTGATACAATGGGGTATGGTGTTGTTTAATTTCAGTCAAAAAGGTGGCGCTTTTGGCAATAAACATGCCACTGTTCCAGTAAAAATTACCAGATTCAACGTATTTCTTTGCTAAATTATAATCTGGTTTTTCTACAAAGCGTTTGACATTGTAAGTGCCGGCTAGCTCTAGGCGTTCGCCTTTTTCTATATATCCTAACGTGGTATTTGGAAACGATGGTGGGATGCCTAAGACTACTATACCACCGCTTTCAGCCAACTGTATGGCTTTTAATAAGGTTTTGTGGAAAGCTTCTGGTGGATCTATGAGATAATCTGTCCCAATAAACGCGATCACAGAATTTGGATTTTTATTGTGGATGTAAGCTGAAGCTAGACCGACAGCTGCAGCAGTATCTCTGCGTAAGGGCTCAACTATAAATTGTGATGCAGGTATGGGAAGAATATTTTTTAAAATCTCGTAGAGGTCTGCGCGTACGGCAATCCAGACGTTCTTTAGCGAAGTCACTTGTTCAGCAAGTTCTAGTGTCTGTTCGACTAAGGACTTGTCATCCCGCAATAAAGGTAAAATTTGTTTTGGACGGGATTTTCTAGATAAAGGCCATAACCGTTCGCCATGTCCACCAGCCATGATTACTATATTCAAGTTTTCGTTCATTTATGCTAACACCACCGAATTTCATCTACAAACGCATAAGAATTGCGGTTAATAAAGGTTTTTCCTTTTAAAAAAAGCAAATAGTGGTTTAACCAATGATGAAAGCTTTAATTTTCTTGTAAAATGGCGTCAAACTGTTCTTTTAGGTTGAGTTCTTCAATTTTTTGGGTAGTAGATACTACAAATCCCGTTTCTACCTTTTTTTCATTGATTTCAAGTTCTGGGGGGATGGGAATGAACGGATCGTCACCTTGGATTTGAAGGGCTAAAAGGGTTTTTCTTTTTTCGGGGCTATCAAAAAATACCGGCCATACTATTTTGTGTTCATTGGGCGTTAAAATATCATTAAAGCGTATCCAAATGGGTGTTTGGGCAACCACTGAATACGAACGTGGAAGATGGAAGGTTACTGTGATTTGTAGTTTTGGATCAAACGTTTCAACACAAAAAATGAGAAGATATTGAATTCCAATACCTTTAGTTGTAGTGAGTGGATAGATCCACGTTTCACATTCAATTTTTCTTCCTGTGGCTTTGTGGATGGCTTCAACCACATAATGACGAGTGATAGGCTTTCCAATTAATTTATATGAGATTTCAACTTCTTGACCGGGGATAAGCTGTTGAAAATACCACCGATAGAGAATGGATTCATTTTGTGGGACTACTTTTAGTGCTTGTGGTGTTGTGGAGTCAAAGCCTTTAACAATGAGATCTGGTGGAATATTGTCTTCTATTAATACTTCGTTGAGTATTGTGCTAAAGGTATTGATAAACTTTGCTTCACTTTCAATTAAATTTGGTGTGGTTTCATTGAAGGGTAAGTAGTAAGATATCTTATAGATTTGGTTATCCTTTCGTGCAAACACGTCCCGGAGGATTTTTCGTCGTAGGCGAAGATGAATTGCCAATTCAGTTAATTCGTCTTTATCTTCATTTAAAAGCACTTTAAAGGTTAAGAGTTTTTGCTTTGATGTGGGGTCAACTTCAACGGTGTTAAGTTTGACGTTTGGTGGTAAGTTTATATCGGCGACTTGCCAGCCGAGAGGGATTTTTTCGACTACGGAGATTTCTTTTCCTTGGAGTAGAGGATCTTTAACTTGAAGAAGGGTTACAATTTCGTAATCTTCACGCGACAACTCTTCTGTGATAGTGTGTTGCAAAAGTTGTTGCTTGAACGCTGGTTCTGGAATTGCGTTTTCATCTAAATCAAATATAGTTTTTTCCGTCGATAATGTAAGTGTTTCTTCCACATCTTCCTCATATTTTACAGATTTGGGGAGTTGAACCTCGGTTTCGTAGGGTTCAGTAGTCATAGGTTTTCTCGGTTTCAATGCTTCTTGGGATGAGGTTGTGCTTGTCAATGTGGTTTTTGTTGAAGTTATTGGAACTACGGGCTTTATTTGAGTTTTAATTTCAATATTTTCCTTTAGTGTTGGTTCCAGATTCTCAACAATGACATCTGGTTGAGGAACTTCCTCAGTTTTTAGTTCACGTTTTTCGAGTTGTTCGGTTGTCCATGGTACGATTCTTAGGCTATTTAGTTCAGTTGTCGGCAATTCTGTTGACTCTAACTGGATTTCAAACCCTTTGACTTCTAAAAGTTCCACTTCATCAATTGTTTCTAGCACTTCTTGGAGGCTTTTTTGCTGTTTCTCTTCCAATTGAAGTGGTACAAATTTGAGTTTTTCAATGACTTGATGTTCATAATCATTGGGAACATCTAAGGTTTTAATTTTAAGTTCTTTATCGGCTATGGTCTTTTTCTCACGAAGTGTTTTTTCTGCAATGCGAAATTGAAACAAGCGGTCATGAAACCCTAATTTTTTACCTTGTTCTAAAAGAAACTCAGCAGTCGTTAAGTCTTCGATTAAAACACATCTTAAAACAGCTTTAGCGTAACAACGGGCAGCTTCCCTATCTTTAAATGTTTTTAAATAAAGCTGTCCGGCTAGCGTAAGATAACGTGCTGACCGCTTTCGATTTCCCTTTTTATCAAAACATTCTGCCACTTTTTCAAATAGTTCCGCGGCTAATTCTGTTTGTTCTAACTGAAGGAGATCATTTGCGTCTTTGACTAACTGGTCACAATTTTCCGCTGTCTCATTCAACGGTAGTTTCACCAATATTCACCAATCGTTATCATAATAACGATTTTCATTTTTCATTCGAAATATTTTCTGATGGTGACATGTATGACTTTTGTTCTGCCAGGACGGTATAATTCAAAGGGATTACCTTCGTCGTAGGGAATAAATTGGAAGGTGCGAGAAAATAAGATCCAAGGGACTTGTTTATTTTCAGATAAGGCATATTTTAATAGGCGATCAATGGCTTGCTCCCAATCATCAGCAAAATATTGTTGTGTCAGTTCTTTTAGCTCGTCAATTTTTTCTTTTTGCCCTTCTGCAATTTGACAGACAAGTTCAAGAAGATGAGCTTCCTTGAAGTTAATTTTTTTTTGCTTTAATAGTGTCGTAATGTAACTCGGATTGTTTAGAATTTCTATTGCATCTTCATAGGTTAAATTGATAAAAGGCATCTATACCTCCATTCCCTAACTTATTTTATAAGCTTCAGGACGTCTTTCATCCAATGCGCGAATAGTTTTTCTTACTTTTGTTATTGTGGTTAGAGAGAGTTCTCGAACCAGCCAGGCTTCTTCATTTTCCGGTCCTTCAGAAAGTGCTTCGCCCAACGGATTTATGATGAGTGATTTTCCAAAATATGCGTTTTCTTGATCTTTTCCCACACGATTACATCCAATGACATAACATTGATTTTCAATGGCGCGTGCAAATAACAATTTTCTCCAGATATCGATCCGCGGATATGGAAATTCAGAAATATAGATTAGGAGGTTTGCACCTTGAAGCACGAGCGTTCTTGCAGCTTCCGGGAACCGCACGTCATAGCATATCTGCAAGCCGAGATTCCACATATTATTGAAGGCAACTGGTTTTAAATATGTTGGCAAACCGGGTGTGAAATATTGATGTTCAGAAAAGGGCCGAAAAAGATGGAGTTTTTGATAACGTCCCCTAAAATTGCCTTTGTTGTCAATAAACCAAGCTTCATTATACAATTTTCCGTTTTCTTCGACTGGAAGCCCAATAATTAAGTTGGCATCAAATTTTTTACCGATTTCTGCGATTTTTTTGCGAAGTATTGGTAATTGAGCGGTATGTGTATGTAAATTTTTCAGATCATAACCCGTTAGAAACAACTCTGGCACGCATGCCAGATCAATATCATATTCCTCTTTTACAAGAGTTAATTCTTCTTCTAATTTACTTAAATTTTCTTCTGGTTTTCCTAAGGCAATATCCAGTTGTGCAACGGCCACTTTCAACGTATCCATTTTGTTCTCTCCATGTTGATGTTGTTTTGTTACGGAGGAACAATTTGATGGAAGATTTTGCGTCTGTAATTAGAATATGCATAAGAAAGTCCCACTAAAACTGCGGAACCAACTAATGTTGCAATTATTTCAATGATTGCAATGAAATAGGTTTCATACTTAAACTCAGCTTGAAACAGGAAAAGAAAAATATCCCACCAGGCGTGAATGGAGATTGCTAGCCATAAGTTGTTGTCGCAGAATTTATAAATCAATACGAAGGCGAATCCAATAACAGTTGCTGACCCTGATAGGGCTAACATAGTAGGTAAGTGAATTGATGGTGAGGTAATAATAAAGTGTATTAAGCCAAAATAGAGGGAAGAAATCAATGCGCCGGTAAGAAAATTAGATTTTTCCTCAATTTTTTGGTAAATATAGCCGCGAAAAATTAATTCTTCACCATATCCGATTCCAATTAACGTAATACTAATTGTGATCGGCCAAAAAATCAACGGTAGAAGGCTTCGCAGCGTTATGATGCCATACATGTTTTCAATGATAATAGTGGGGATAAGCCCGGCAATCGCAATAAAAATGCCGACAAAGAAATCAGCATAGCTTATAGGCTTATAAAATTTAACGCCGAAATCATTGAGTCGATTTTTTCGTTTTTCCATTTTAATAAAAGCAACAGTAACCACAATCGCAATTATTCCTAATAGTGCCCTTGCCACATTCACTAATAATTCTTGTAAGGCAATTGTTGTGTTGTTAGGAAAAAATGTATTAACAATAAGAGAAATTGGATTATTGAAAAACTGATATACTGTCAAATTAATAAAAAAAACTAACGCTGTAATTATTATAAAATATGCCGTAACTTTAATATATTCTATCATGTCGTTTTCTTTGTCCGTTCCACGCTTCAAGTCCATCATCTAACTTCATCTCATTTTTTTTATAAAACGAGGACGTCATCTTTATATTTCAGGCTTATTATTAAATGCTAATATAGCAGCGAAGGTCGGACCAAGTGTTATTGCTAAATATTGGAAAAAAGGGTCAAACAATGTCGTTTCATTGAGTAAGACTTGCTGTTGCTTCAAAATAATCCATATAATACTTCCGAACACAACGCCCAACGTACATGCAATCCAAAGTACTACAAAAAAGATTCCAATTCCCATTCGTTCCCCTTTAGCAAGAATCGTTTTCGTCCCCAAATAGGCAATTAGAGAGATGAGAAACCAAGTCAGTGCCTGAATCAAATATGACAATCGTGTGGTCGTTAAGAAGTCATTTTGCACAGTAATCGGTCCTAACAACTCGAAAAGAAAATTACTCAGTATTACTCCGATTAACGTTACAAATAATACCCCCAACGCAATTAATAAAGGATGTGGATTATTATCTGCCACTCTTATCACCATTATTATACAAAATGACAATTTTTAAATATTTTTTTGCTTTTATCTTGACAATGTCTCTTTTTACAACAAATAGTGCATATCATGAATTCTTTTAAATCTAACTAATTCCTGGAAAAGTTGCGTTGGATAGAATGCTTTGTTTGAAACGTTTCTCTTTTTTCCTCTCCTAAATAATAATTAAGATTCCTTACGACGCACTGTCTCT
>WAPZ01000329.1 GCA_015520535.1 Candidatus Heimdallarchaeota archaeon | reverse complement strand
GGGCATAGGAAACCAATAGGCCTTCAACTAATGATTGAGTAAGTATCCCAAAGAGCCACAAAATTTTTTTATCAGTTGGTGTGAGCTCAAATGCCGGTTTGGTCTCATGGTTAGGTAGCACATGCAAAACAGATGCTTCATCTTCTGGCGGCATAGGTTCAATAGCAGCAATGTTTTTATCAGGTTCCTCCTCGATTAAGGATATAATTTCATCTGGTGTGCCGACTTCACGTATTGCATCCCTTAATATCTCAGAGTCTACAGATCGATCCTTTTTTCCTTTTATTTTTAGGGCACATTGTCGTAAAAGTTCATTAAAAACATCAACAAGAATATCGTCAGTTTCTTTTCTTGAATAGCCGCTTGCTAATAATTTTGCTTCAATCGCTCCCAAATATTCATCTAAAACGGGTTGTGCTTCTGGTCGAATATATACTAGTGGAACTTTCTTCATTTTTGCCACACTCTCATGATTAGAATTAGTTTTTAATACAATCAACTTTTCTTTATCATTTCAATAATTTCTTCAATTAGTGCCGTATATTGCTGATAAGAATCAATCATGCGATTTAAAACATCTGTGCCAGTTTTGGTAAGCATGTAATATTTTCTCGGAGGCCCTTCAATATTATTCTCTTCCCATACTTCTACTTCTTCAATCAGCTGATTTTGCTTGAATCGAGTTAATATTGGATATAATGTTCCCGCTTTGAGATTGATGGAAGGAAAAAATCTGTTAATGAAGGTTAAAATGCCATAACCATGGACAGGAGCCTTTAGACGTATTGCTGCTAGAATTAACAGTTGTATGAGCGGTTTTTGGAAGTATTTTATCCACATATAGTCATATCCGTCCATCGTTGTGTCCTCTGCGAATGCTGTTTCTATCTAGTTGCATAATATAGCTTATGTTTCTATATATAGATTCTCTATATAGCTTTTAAAGCTTGCCATTGTCACCCGAAAAATTTACGGTGTCGGAATAAAAAAAGAAAAAAAGCGAAATTTGTGAATAAATTGCACAAAAATTAGTCAGAAATTTGTTTAAAGACTTTAATCAATGTGTCTGCATCCGGATGTTCTAATTCTTCTTTAACTTTACCATTTACTAGGATAACAACACGATCTGCAAAAGTCGCCATTTCTAGGTCGTGAGTGACTATTATTATCGTAAAACCCTTTTTGTTCCACGTCTTTAATAATTCCATGACTTTAAGACCCGTTGTTTTATCCAGGGATCCAGTTGGTTCGTCAGCAAAAATAATCTTTGGCGAATTAATAAAAGCACGTGCCATTGCAACTCTTTGTTGTTGTCCACCACTTAATTGGAGGGGGAGATGTGTTTTGTATTCTGAAATACCAACTTGTTCTAACAACTGATTTCCAGTAGCATACGGATGCGACGCTCCAGCTAATATTCCGGGTAAGACGACATTTTCTAAAGCTGTGAATTCCTGCAATAGGGCAAAGTCTTGGAAAATAAAGGCAATGGTTTTTCTTCGAAAGGCAACTAATTCTTTTTCCGTCATTAAGGCGAGATTTTTTCCATCAACAAAAATTTCACCTTTATCGGGTTTATCTAAACCACTAAGAAGATTTAAGAGCGTAGTTTTACCGGAACCGGAGGGGCCAACTATGGCTACAAATTCGCCGGGTTTAATTTTAAGGGATACGCCGCGAAGTGCATAGGTAGTAGTTTCTTTTCCATGGTATGTCTTGAAAAGGTTGGTTGCGTCAATAATATAGGGTGTGACTTTGGTTTTATCCTGTTTTTGCATGAAAGTTTCGGTGAGTCCTGTTTCGACATTGACAAAGAAGGGAAGATCGTACCACATTTGAACGAAAATTCTAAAACGCTCTAACATGGCGTAAAGTTCCAAAATTTTGAAAATAAGTTTTTCAGGAATTGGCGAAGCATTGGTGTTTATGGGACATTTTGCGATTTTGTATGTCATTTTTCGAAGCTGCATGGTATAGGAATTGATAATAGCTTCAAATTGTTCTGCTTTTTCATTGATTTCTTGTAACATATCTTTTCGAATGAAATCTTCATATAGTTTTTTGATATTTTCGTTATTCAGTTCAGTTGCAGCGTCATTCATTTCATTCTCCAGTTCAAGAATTCGTTCCACAATCTTTCGTGCCAACCAAAGATCTTCGCGAATTGAAAGCACTTTTCCGACAAAAATGGCATTAATGTCATCTAAATTTTGACGTGAATGCTCTGACGGCAGACCTGTGTCTACAAGTTTGTTAAGTTCTTCTATGATGCCTTCAATATGCTGAGAGAGTTCTATTTTAGATAATAAGTTGTGTAAAATGGGAATGATTTGGGTAGCTAATGATAAAAAGGAAACATCATCTGCTAAATCACCAATAGTAGCACCATTGTTCTTTAAAGGCGTGAAATTACCATTTATCTCAATTGGGGTCGTACCAATTATGATACGATCAATTTCATGACCAGGCATATCCCAGATATAAGAGATTGATTGTCTTAACACGTTAATTATGTTATTTGCCGACTCAAGGACGATAGCATCAATTTTTTCGTCAACGGTTGACGTTAATTGTGGGCGTACTTTTTTGAGTATGTTCTTGGTATCCATGAGTTCGACGTCTTTTTTGAGGCGTTTTTTCAGTTTTTTTTCAATTCTTCGATTATATTGGCTGTAAATGCCATATAAGTCTTTTTCTAATGCTACTCTAGCATTTTTTTCGGAATATTTGTGAGGTAAGAGTGAGGCTTTGCACTGAAGAAAAATATTGAGTTCGTAGAGGGCAGCAAGAGGTTTTCGTCGAAAAGGAAAACCTTTTTTTGCTGAAATTTTTTTCATTTGTTTGTACATCTTTTTGTAAAGCCAATCGAAGTTTTCACGGTCCCGTTTAACGAATGGGAAAGTGGCATACAAATAAATAAAATCATTTACATTTTTTTTCTTGTTGCTTGTCATTTAGCAATAGCCTCCGCAGTATGATTTGTCATGGTTTCTTTTATAATTCCATTTTCTATGTGAACAATTCTATCACAAAGTTTTCCGATCCACAAGGCGTGTGTTACGATGATTATCGTTACCCCGAGCTCTTGGTTGATGCTTCGGAAAATTCTCATGATATCTTCGGCTGAAGTCATATCTAAATCTCCAGTGGGTTCGTCACCTAAAATTAATAAGGGATTGGTTACTAAACTTCGTGCAATCGCAACTTTTTGTGCTTGTCCACCACTTAATTCATTAGGATAGTGATCAGCTTTACTACCTATTCCCAATTCACGTAACAATTTCATTGCCCTTCTTCTAGCTTCTGATTTGGGTATTCCTTGTGCTAACAATGGTAACATTACGTTTTGAATTGCCGTCAAATAGTCTAACAGATTAAATGTTTGAAAAATAAAACCAATATTATATAAACGAAATTCAGCCATTTTTTCTGTGGAAAACTTAGTTATATCCATATCTGCGATTTTGATGGTACCTTGGGTTATAGTGTCTAAGCCTCCAATTAAATTCAATAGTGTAGTTTTTCCGGATCCAGATGGCCCCATTAAAGCCAGCATCTCTCCTTTACGAACTTTCAAATTAACCCCACGAAGTGCATGGACTTCCGAGTTTTTTCCAGGATTGTAGATTTTATGTACATTCTTCATTTCTAAAATGAAATCCGACTTTGGTTCTATTTTGCTTATTTTCATCTTTCAACCACCTTCCTTACAATTATCCTATATAGCGCAATGCTTCGCTAGCTGGTATTTTTACTGCACGATATCCAGGGATAACTGCTGCTATTATGGCTGAAAGCATAGTAAGAATGGTGTACAAGCCAATAATATCAAGTGGAATCAAGAATTTTCCTGTTCCACCCGTGTTGACGTCCAATAAGGCATAACCCATGATGCTTCCGTTAAGTAAGCCAAGGAAGAAACCAATAAAGGCTATAAAAAGTAGCTCTAGTACCACAGTAATTAAAATACCAAAGCTAGAGATTCCAATAGCACGTAACATCCCAATTTCACGTTTTCGTTCTGCTACTGAACGAATCGATACAACTAAGAGCCCTAAAATACCCATCAAAAAGCCAAGAGAGGTAAATAACTGAATATACTGGAAGAAGCGATATTGTCCTTCTAATTGGACTTCAAAGATGCTATAAATATCCACACTTATAATGCCGTGGAACCCATACTGCTTACGAAACGTCGAATTAAGTCCATTTGCATATTCTTCAATGTTCGTTGCAAGATCTTTGTTTTTGTCATCCATTACCTTAAATGGTGTTTTAACTAAGAACACATTTTCTTTATCCTTCATATCATTGAACAATGTTATATTTTCTGCGTATTTTTCATTAATAAACCATGTAGAACCGCCACTGATGGTAATACCATTGCCAGTTGGAACCACTGCAGCGAGCTGTGAAAAAGGATTGGTGGCGCTAAAAGCAGCAATAACAAAAGGTTGGAATGAACCATTTTTTAATGGTAAATAAACGATATCGCCGGGTTTTTTTGCCAATTTAAAGTTTGGAAAACTTGAAAAATCATAAATAGGCGAAGTAATGATGATGGGATATGGTGCGGTCTCATTATATGGTTTATCTTCAAATAAAGCCTCCCAGACCCGTTTGTCTTCAGTTGTAAGGTCTTGATTCTTGTACGTGCCGGTTTCGAATTTTTCGCTTTTATTATCTTGAAGATCGATTCTAAATTTCCAATCACCATTTGAATCAAAAAAATCACTTTTTTCCACAGCCACAACAGACGCTGGGTATGCACTTACAAAGGACTGATTCAAAAAGCCAAAACCACTGCTGTATAATGCACCCACTACATCGTCAATGGAATTTTTAAAATCAGCGGCATTTTTTAATAGTGTTGGAAAATTGATTGCTTTATTTAGGGGCGTTGAAGAATACACAAGGATATCGCTATCAGCTGTTAAAGTGCTAATGGTTTCACCAAGTCCATATCTTGTCGAATAACTCCAGGTAGCAATAAAGATGTTTAGTGTTAGAACACTTGCAAAAAGCGCAAATGTTAGTGTACTTCGACGTTTTTCTTTTGCCATATGCCGCAGTGAGACCATTATTATAGATTGCGTTTGTTTTCCGAAAATCTTCAAATGTTGTGTAAGCATTTCCATGATATCAGCAAATGTCGAAAGATTGGAACCGATAAGAATGACAGTTCCAATAACTAGAGAAAACAAGAGATAAATAAGGTAAAACATGCCACCGGAGCCGCTTTCTATCCAATCAAAAACAATGAAAATGTTAAAAAGTGCCCATCCAAGCATTCCAAGGGCTACAAAATTAAGACCAATTTTTCGGGAAACTTTTTGAGAAATTATTAATCCCGGACCAACAAGAAGGAACAAAACGGGTAAATATATTGATTCGGCGTCTGCAAGATCTTTAAACGCATTTTTTCCATCTAAAATAGGATTGGGCTTTAAACTTAAGACGAAGAGCACACCAAGAACAAAAAGCACAATCCCAATCCAAAAGTAACGTTGGGTGACTTTCTTTGATGTTTCTTCTTTCAGTCCGCGTAAGACTTGCGCAACTTTGACTTTACTAGCATTAATTGCAGGTGCCACTGCAGTAATGAAAGAAATTATCAGTCCACTTAATAACGCGGTTGTAATGGCATTGCTTGTGATTATGATAGGAATTGGAGAGGCATCAAAGCCGAACGCATAACCAAATGCCAATACTAAAAATCGTCCATACGCAATTCCGCCGATTAATCCGATAAAGGCGCCAATAACGCCAAGACCAAGGGACTCATTGATAAAAAACCGAGCAATCTGCCCTTTAGTTCCACCAAAAGCTCTAATTATTGCGGTATTCTTCTCTCGTTCTTCAAATGACATCGATTGAATGTTTACAGTTACCAAAAGCGCGGCAAAGATTATTAAAGAGCCAAACACCCATTCAACTGTACTTAACGAATCAGCAAGCGTTTTCACAATATCTAGTGTCTCTTTTCTGCTATTCCGCACATTAATTATATCCTCTAAGTAGGGGTGTGCCTTAATTAGGCTAGATTCAATTGTTTCCCCCGCATCTTTTAATTCATCAGCTGTATCAATATTATTTGTATATTTAACAACTATTTGATTATATTCTTGTGACACCCCAAACAAATTCCATAAATTTTCAATGGTTGTGCCCATAAAATTACCGTAGTACTCAAAATTCCTTGTATCTTGTTTATCAGAAAGAATGCCAACGACTTGCAAAGCAATTCCCGTCAATGAATGATTTTTAAAGGTAGCACTGAGATAAAGAGTGTCACCGGTTTTAACGTCTAATGACTCCGCCAGTTGAAAACCAAGGACAACCTCATTGCTTTTTAATTTTCCTAGATCAATTACACTCTTATTTTCGAGAAAAAGATCTCCAAAACCAGTCTCGTTAGAAAAGTATCCAATGAATGGTCGCCCAACTTCTATTGTCCCCTTTTCCGTTTGCACAGTAACACTAACTTGAAAACGCGCTGCTGTGGCTGAAACAATGTCTAATTGTGATACTGTGGACAAAATGTCTTTCGTTACAGTTTTATTGAATGCTGGAATAAAATTCGGGGTGATAGTTGCATCAATCTGCCCCAAACCCAATGTAAAAAAATAGTCCCAGCCGACTAATGAACTATCAACAGAAATTTGAATACCCGCTACCAATGTTACCCCGAGTGCAACTCCTAATATCACCGCTATATTTCTCTGCTTCCTTCTTATAATGGATTTAAGAGAAAGAAATGGTGTTACCACACGTACCATCTTAATTGACCTCTCTAAACCACTTTTTTTCAAGTTAAAACTCTTTATTTCTTTATTAAAATAATGCGATTTAGGTATTCATCCATGGCATTAACGGCTGTATTGATGGAGAAAAGAAATCTACAGCTAAATTCAGCAATGTATTCCGATTGAATTAATAAACCACCGACTCACTGAAATATTTTAAAAAACAACAAAATAATTCTGTAATTGAAGAGTTTTTCTGTTGGTAGGCAAAGAAATGAAGATAACTGTGTTTGATGACATCATTGACGACAAGACTTACAGCGATTATATTCAATCCATGATTGACATGGTTTCGCAGATTAAATGTAGGGTCGACAATCCCTTAAAAATGCGTTTAATCACACTATTAATTATTAATTTGTTAGTCGCAGAATTTTTAAGTCATTATAATATATTTGAGAAAAAATATTTACAGAAAACATGGGCAAAATATCTTAAAAAATTAGAACAAAATAAAAATGCCCAACTCTTAGTTCGACAATTTTTGGGTAAAATTCAACATGATCTCAATAGTTTTTTTCCTGAATCGCAATTTTTTGATAATGAGTTGAGATGTGATACGTTTGCTGAATTCGTAGATACAGCAGAAGATAATATCAATTTGATGATTTCAACACTTAACGATCTTATAACAAAGAATATCAGCACGATCAAAACAACGCAACGCCTTTTTGATAGTTTTTATTCACACTTACCGCATTATATAGGGAAAATTTATGAAAAATACTCTGTTGTCGGACACAAAGAACATGGGGTTTATTACACACCTTATTTTATTGTAAAATATATGGTTACTGAAACTGTTGGTAAATTGTTTGATGAAGTGATAACTGAACTTGTCACAACGCTTCAACAAGGAAAACTGTCTCATGCACTGAAATTAACAGAAAAATTTCGCCGGATAAAGATAATTGATCCTTCATGCGGATCCGGTGTCTTTTTATTAGTTGCTTACATTGAAATTTGTAAAAAATACCGCGATTTACTTGAACAACTGGAGGAAATAGAAAAAAAAGTAATAGATCGTAATACAACAGCGAGAGAGCACAAATTTTTAGATATTTTAAAGCACTTGACGATTATAAAACAACACCTTGGCGTTAATAATAATCTTCTTTCAAAAATATTACTACGCCATATTTATGGATTAGATCTAGATTCAAGAGCAGTAACAGTAACAAAACTAAGTTTGTGGCTAGCTTTACTAAAGTTAACCGCTAAAACGAGGAAAAAAAGTGAAGAATACCGAAAAGAAAACACGCTTCCAGATTTACGTATGAATATCCTTCATGGTGATGCCTTATTTGGACTATCTTCACAAGCCGTTGTTGAGTGGCTGCAACACCATCAATCTTTTGTAAACACACTCAAAAAAATGTCTACTCTCAGAGCCTCCTATTTAGAGAATCTAAATAATAAAAAAGACATTGAAGAAATTCTTTTCTTAAAGAATACGCTGAAAAAACCGTTAAATGAGATCTTTATTACACATTTATCTAAAAATGGGATTTCGAACGCGGTTTTAACGGTAAATAAACCTTTTCATTGGGCATTAGAGTTTTGGTTTGTGTTTTTTGATAAAAATGGAAGAGTTTCACCAAAAGATCAATATGGATTCGATATTGTTATCGGTAATCCGCCATGGGTCCGGGATGAAGCAAAAACACAACACACTTATATCCGAAAATATTACCTAAAAGAGTTTTCCTTGTATAACGTTCAATATAACTTATTTCAACTCTTTATTGAACGTATACTCCGTGAATCGCTCTTTAATTCGTATTTTTCTTTTATAGTTCCGTCGATGATCCGAAAAAAAGAAAACTACCGGAAAATACGTCAATTTATTTTTGAAAACTTTAATTTAGAGCAAGTGGTGGAATGTGGATATATATTTGAAAACGTGGGGATGCCGGCAACTATCTTTGTCGTAACCACTAAAAAATCATCACAAAAGGAGGATTTCCTACTTTATGAAACATATAACAACAAGATACAAGAAGCTGAGTTAAAAAATCCATCTTTTATTAAAATTTCCGTCAATAAGGTGGTGAAAACACCACAAAAAAACTGGACAGACCCTTTTTTAAGCAAATTTGAAAAATATCCTAAATTATCGTTATTTTTTGAAAAAAACACTAAAGGAACATGGTTAAGTACAAAAGGCGTCCTAACTTTGTGTCCAAGCTGTAAAACCTTAATCAATCCGCCAACAAAAAGAAAAAAATGCCCAAAATGTTCCTATCAGTTTTCGGGTCATGAAGAAATCACACGACAAACTATTAAAATCATTGCGCCTAATTCCGAAACCTTAAAGCAAGAAATGCAGAAAATTCAAATGCACAAACTTATGCCAGTTCACGAAGCTACTATTAAAAAAATCATTACTGGTCGCAATGTTGAACCTTTTTATCCGCACAGTTTTCATTATATCATATATAATCTGCCGTTTGTCAAGTATTATGATGACCTCCTCCAACAACAAAAAATTCTAGTTCGCGAAACGGGATATCCACTGAAAGCTTGCCTTGCCGAAACTGATTATCTAGCTTTAAGGACATTGCATGTTCTTCGTCCGAAGAAGAGTCACACTGCTGCCGTCGACAATGACGACCTTTATTATTTTTTGGCGTTTTTAAACTCCTCACTGTTTAACTATTTGTATCTGAACGAAATTTTGATAGAAAAAGGCACGTTTCCTAAAATTCGTTCTTCTGAGCTCTTAAATTTACCCGTGGTCCCGCCAAATCGAGCTTCAGAGCACTATAAAAAAATTGTAACCGCCGTCAAACAAATTATTCAACTACAAAAAATGAAAATGATACTCAAACAACTTTGGCGGAAGCACGCAGATACCCTTTTTAAGAAAAAAAACGTCAAAATTTTCTTTTTAGCGGATGTTCTCCCCAAAAATTTCATCAACTGCAGTTCTACTAATGAAAAGACACCAGTTGGGATTGTTAACCTAACCATCGAAGCAGAAACTACGAATACGGTTTTATCACCGCTAATTAAAAAAATGCACTACATTGAGGCAAACGATAGAAATGAAATTCACATAATCGCATACAATAAGTCTCAAAGACTTAACCTCTCCATACGGCCAGAAACCTCAGATTTTTTTGACTTCCTTTACTTTTCATGTTTCACGTCCCTTTATCCACCATTATATATATCGCAACTAAGCAAACGACTCAAACACATACCTATTTTACTTCCTAATTCAAAAAACACTCAAATTGTTGAAAAACTTCTTGAAAACTTTTATATTGATCTACAAAAAACGTTTAAAAGATATAAGATTCCGTTCGAAACAAATATAATCTACAATATCAATAAAAACTTTGTTACTCTACTAAGTACCATTGATAATATTATTTTTGAGATATTCAGAAT
>WAPZ01000328.1 GCA_015520535.1 Candidatus Heimdallarchaeota archaeon | reverse complement strand
TTTATTTACTTTTATAGTGGACTTTTTTTTCTATTTCTTTTAATTTTTTTGTTGTTACCAATGGTTCTACATAGATTTTTCCATTCACGGCAAGTTTAATTCCAGCAATCCCCAAAAAAACATCGTTTTCATTATAAACTGCGACAACCGCATTCTCTTTGAGATTCTCATTCTCAATTTTTTCTTGGACAACGACTTGTTTTCCTTTTAAAAAAGTCTCTTCGTGTGTAATTTTAGCTCGGCGCCAAATATATTTTTCTAGAAAACTTAATCCGGCGGGAAGCAATGTGATCGGATTTTTATCGACAAATGCTAAGGGAAGCCCAATGTTTTCAATGATTTCATGTAGATTCTCTTTCATTTTCAAGATATCAGTTTTTTTCATCGTGCTTACGTATAATGCCAGTCTTTGTGATGGATGAGTAGTTATATAGAAATTTAACTCCACATTTGTTGTTTTAGCTGCTGATATGTTTATAGGTAAAACCGAACTCAATAGGCCTTCAACATCGTTTAATGTTAGAAATTCAATGTTTTCCTCCATTTTTAGCATACCTTTTGTAGTTTTATCATGAAAAAGCCATTTGTTTTATGAATATGTGGATAAAAACGCCGCGCTTTCGAAATTTCTGATGTTTCCCTTAAATCTGTTGGTATTTTATCAAGAAGTGGTTTACTTCCAAATTGTGCAATTTGTTGAGGTAATTCCACAGCAGTGCACTCTTCTGCATGTTGAGATAAAAATTGAGTTATTAATAGTTCGTTTTCCTCAATAGAAAGAGAACACGTCGAATACAAAAGAATTCCATCGCATTTTAGTAAAGAAAAGGCTTGTTCTAGCATTTTATATTGTTGCTTTGTAGTTCTTTGGAGTTGGTTATAATTTCGTATGATTGGGCGAAAATCTTTTTTTCGCCATAAAAGACCATCTCCAGTACATGGAGCATCAAGTAGCACACGATTTACTCTCAATTGGGATAGGGTGCTGAGTAATGTGGCATCTTCGTTTGTAATTATCACATTTAATGCATTCATTCGTTCTATATTTAATTGCAACGTGGTGCGTCGACGTGCATCATATTCATTAGCAATTACAATGCCTTTATTTTCCATTTTTTCAGAAATATATGTGGTTTTTCCGCCTGGTGCCGCACATAAATCTACTATAGTTTCATCGGGCTGCGGATCTAATGCGATAACTGCCAGCATGGATGCCAAGTCTTGAAGATAATAAAAGCCATTGTAATATTCTGGAAGATTACTTAATTTGCGCCAGTTCGAGTGAATTAAAAACGCCTCTGGTGCGAAAGAAAGACGTGAATAGGTGATTTTTCGTGCCTTAAATAGAGATTCAATCCTTTGTTCTGAAATTTTTGTTTTATTATACCTTAGATAAATTGGTGGCGTTTTTTGAAGAATCTCTTCGTACTGATTGACCCACGTTTCAGTGAAATAGTTCAAATATCGTTTCTTAAGCGAATTCCAAATCTTTTTCTGTTTTCCTTTTTTACTGGAAGTCATTTGTATGCTCACATAGTCAGATATGAAATTGAAATTTGATCCATTTCCAGAAAAATGGATCTAAGAATTCCATTTTACCATTTTGCTTCCAAATTATTTGTTTTTCTAATAATGAATTAATCGCTTGCTGAAGAGATGATTGTGAAATATTATATTTTTTTAAAATCTTTTGTTGGTAGGGATTCTGTTGGGCAGCTAAAATTTTGCAAGCTGTTCTTTGGTTTTTGGTGAGTGAGGACCATAAACTCTCATGTTCCACTTGTAATCGCTGATTAATGGTACTAACAGCGGTGTGTATCAACTTATGGGTAATTGTTTTCGTTTCATGCATGATGGCACGATTCCATACCTCATGTGCTAGCATTTGGGTAAAATAGGGTAAATTAAGGGTTGAATTTACGATTGTTGCTGCTTCATTGTCAGTAATCTCCATTCCAGTATTTGTAAAATTTTCCTTAATAAAATCGATCATTTCTTCTTTGTTTGGTTTCTCTATGTGCAATAATTTGCCAAATTTATAAAATGGATGTTTATTACTTGTAAAAAATTGAATTAAGCGTTGTTTACTGCCAGTAAAAATATAGGACACGTTTTTGTGGTGTTGGATTACAGCTCGTAGCATTCGAATTTTATCGGGAGAAATAATTTCAATTTCTTGAAATTCGTCAAATACTACTACAAGTTTCCTTTGGTCAGAAGATTTTGACTCTAAATAAGAAAATACTCTTGCTAAGAGGTCTTCATCCGATGGTAAGATGAGTTCTAATCTTGTTTCATCAAGCCGTAAACTTACACCTTTAATAACTGAACGTGCTAATTCTACTGCCTTATCTATTGTTCCAGCAAGTTGTTGAAAAATTTGACCGGCTATTTGTTCAATAGAATCATACTTTAATAGATCGATGTAAATAGTGCTCATATGATGCTGTGATTTTGCGACTTTCAGTAATTCACTAACTAAGGACGTTTTCCCTATACGTCGTGGACCGAATAAAATTATATTTTGTCCACTACTCACATCTAAGAGCAATTCCTTTAATAAGGATTTACGATCTGCAAATGCCTTTCCTGTTACGACTTTTCCGACGACAAAGGGGTTTGTATATGGTTTCATCAATCTCACTGGTAAATTGTTGTTTTCCAGCATTTATATATATTACGCAATGTTACGTAACGTAAACATACGTAATTTCCCAATTGCGTGAAACAAGCTTGCCGTGAAAATGGTGGTATGAATTCAAAAAGGTATTTTCATCTAAAAAAAGTAAATTTAATATAGTTTGATTAAATAAAAAAAGGTAAAATACGGTTAAACCGTTAAAGACTTATTTTCTTAAGGTTTTTTTAATAGCGCGTTCTAGGCGTTCTAACACATCGTTTGTTTCGTCTTCAGTAATATCTAATGGTGGTAAGAGCCTGATAGAATTTCTTCCCGCACCTAAAAGCCAAAGATGTTCTTCTTTGACGGCAGTTTTGACAATTTCATTACGAAGTTGAGCATCTCTTTCCTTTGTGGCTTTATCTTTTACGATTTCAATTCCCATCATTAAGCCAATTCCACGGACATCTCCGATAACAGCAAATTTGTCTTTTAACTCTTCTAAGCCCTTTAAAAATTGGTGGCCACGATCTGTTGCATTCTTCAGTAAGTTTCGTTTTTCAATTTCATTAATGAGGAATAGGGAGACTAATGCTGTAAACGGCTCTGCACTGACAGTTTCTGAATTTCGACCGCTTGCAGTGTAAAATGGAGCTTTTCCAATAGTTGCACCTAGTGGATAGCCACCGCCGATGGATTTTGCTGTTGTAATAATGTCCGGAACGACATCAAAATGTTCAATCGCCCACCACTTGCCAGTGCGACCCATTCCCGCTTGTACTTCATCGGATACTAATAAAGCACCCAAATCATCAGCAATTTTTCGTAGTTCTTTCATCCAGCGTGCGTCTGGAACAATCATTCCTCCCTCGCCACTAATTGGTTCCACAAAAATGGCAGCAATGTCATTTGCTTCTTCTTCTACGGCATCACGCAATGCTTGGGCACACTCAACGTTACATTTGTCTGGTGTCTGTCCAAACGGGCAGCGATAGCAATATGCATAGTCTGTTCTAATTACGTCAATCCCTTGCGGAAACCAATCTTTTTGAACATGCTTACTTGCAGTTAACGATAATGCATATCCAGTACGTCCATGAAATGCTGGTCTAAAGGCGATAAAGCGATGACGATGCGTCATATCCATAGCAGCTTTAATGGCATTTTCATTGGCACGTGCACCCGAGGTGGTAAAAATTACTCTCTTTTCAAAATCGCCAGGTGTGATTTCAATGAGTTTTTCTGCCAGTAAAATTTGTGGGATCTGCATGAAATCTTGTCCCGGAATTTCTCGTGCTACATGTTTTATTTTTTGTTCGAACTCCACTTGTTTCGGATAACGAAATCCTAACGCTCGAACCGCTACTCCGGAGGTCATGTCTAAGTATTTGTTTCCTTCAATATCCACGATATAATGACCGGAACATTTAGTATGATCCACCACGGGATACGTTTCGTAGTCTATAGTAGTGATAGCCAATGCTTTTTTTGCACGTTCTACCCATTTTTGTCTATTTTTATAATCTTGAATTTTTTCCTCGCCCACTAAATCCTTGAGAATGTTTAAATGGTCAGTATCCATTTCTGTCATCTCTCATGTCCTTTTTTTACCACATACCCCTTTTAACTAACGTTTCTTATTTTTTATCGCATCCTTCTCGGATACTCGTTACCGAATATCGTCAAAAAAAACGAAATTCAGCGAAGCCGTGGTACATAAAAATTGTTCAAAAAGAGTCAGATAAAAAGAACGACTTTTAAGAAAGAGTCGAGTTGTGAATTCTTTAATAAATAATGGGTGTTTTCATTTTTTTTAGTTGGTTACTTTGCTAAATAGATCGACCACGCGTTTTTCCACTCCACGTCAGAAATCGGCTTAAAAACCCCATATAAAGGAGTAATAGCAGCCCAGTTCCCGATACTAAAATTAAAATAATTAATGCCAAGTCATCGGGTGGTATTAAGCCGTCTTCGGGTGCAGTAGCTCGTAACGCAAATGCTAATATTATCCCAAAAATTATGATTGCCATCGGGCCACCATAAACTATTATTACTTCAGAAATGCGTTCTTTAGTTGTTTTGTCATTCATTTAGTTACCTCCATTTCTTATCTACTTCAAAAATGTTCAAACAAACTTATTCGGTTTTCCATGTCTATGAATCGCCACCATCACTATAAATATATTTGGATTTCTTCCTCTAACGTATGTATGGAAAAGCGTTAAATGAGGTAAATATTGCAAATGATGTCAGATTTCATTTTTGTATGTGAATATTGCCATTATTTACGTTCAATACATGAAGTTTCACCATTATGCCCACGTTGCAGAAAAATGACACTTTATTATCCCAAAATAAGTTTTGATTTTAGAACACTTCTGGATTCACTTAGTTGGGAAACAGCTAATGGAATCTGGGCTTTTTCATCGCTTTTACCTCCTATTAAAGAACATCTTTCCTTAGGTGAGGGCTTTACACCACTTCAAAAATTTAGACAACTTTTTTCAGACTTAGACATTTTGTTTTACATCAAAAAAGAAAATTTAAATCCTACAGGATCGTTCCGTGATCGAGCGGCGGCAATCATGGTGTCACATGCACTTTCTCTTGGGTATTCCAAAATTCTCTGTGCTTCAGACGGGAATTTAGGTGCTTCCATTGCGGCGTATGCCAGTGCGGCTGGAATGCAAGCAACATGCGTCGTTCCTTCGAATATTCTCCTTGGAAAATATGCACAAATTAGCGCATATGGTGCTAAAATTAGTGAAATTAAGGGAACATTACAACAGGCCATTCAAGACGGCTTTCAGCGATGTTTAAATTCTGATTATTATCCAGCAACCGCAGAACATAATTTTCTTTCGATTGAAGGGCAAAAAACCATCAGTTTTGAACTTTATATTCAGATGAAGTCTTTGGTTCAAGATGATTTAAGAAAATTGGGGTTAGTAATTCCTTTAGGGTCTGGAAGTTTGATGTTTTCTGTAATGAAAGGTTTTTTAGAACTTAAAGAAATGAATGTAATCAATACATTACCACACATTTTTGGTGTGCATTTGACTAAAAGTCATGAATCCGTCCAGACTGCAATATTCGAACCCCATGATAATTTTGCTTTAATGCCCTTAGAAAAAATACAATCACCATATTTTGAACAGTCACTTAAACAATTACCGCAATTTTCTGGAACTTTAGTTGAAGTATCCCATGACGAGGTATTAAAAACCTCAAAAGATGTGGCGCGTTCTGAAGGGCTCTTCATCGAACCTGCCAGTGCTATTGTCATAGCTGCCATTCCCAAAATCCTCAATAATAAGTATTATAAGGAAAATATGCCTTTAATTGGCATCATCACCAGCTCTGGGTTAAAATCACAAAATCTAACAGAACAAACTTTCAATCAAGGAAAAATTGACGCTACATTTTTGCTTAAACGCCATTCTTCTATCAAATTTAAAATTCTTGAATTTTTAGATGACCATCCCGGTAGTCACGGCTATTTTATCTGGAAACATATTGGAAAGGGAAAAATCACACGTCAAGCTGTGTATCAACATCTTAAAGAATTGGAAGAAAAAAAATGGATTTCACGGAGCACAACCACGGCTAATGGTCGAAAAATAGCTGTTTTTCGTTTGACAAAGAAAGGACATACGTTATTAAAATTAATTAAAGAATTATAAATATCATTTTATCCAAATCGCATCTGCTCAACTAAAGCAAGTTAGATGACGTTCATGAAGCCTTTACAATGGTTGGAATATCCTAATCTGGAGATTCGTATGCCTCTTCCCACTGAAAAAGGCAGTTATATCTTAATCATTAAGAGTTGCTATAAAATCAAAATTAATCGTCCCAAATCTGCAGTTTTAACGCCAAATTTTTATGCTTATACAGGTAATGCAAAAAATGGCATATTACGCCGTACATCCTACCATATTTCACCCAAAAATCACATTCGATGGCATATAGATCAAGTAACAAAACATTCTCGTATTTTTGCCATTATTTGGTCGACTCAATTTGATGAATGCTCATTGGCAAATATCTTACG
>WAPZ01000327.1 GCA_015520535.1 Candidatus Heimdallarchaeota archaeon | reverse complement strand
CGTACCATTTTTCGCAAGAGCACTGGCGCCTTATATTTTGGATCTTTAAATTCTTCAAACATATAATCCGCAATATAGAGGATGGTATCATTTCCAATGAAATCCATTAGTGTGAACGGCCCCATTGGGTGATTTAAGCCGAGTTTTATTGCTTTGTCCATGTCTTCAATTGTGGCGACACCTTCTTGGACAGCAAAGATGGCTTCTAAAAGGAATGGTAGCAGAACTCGGTTTACAGCGAAACCGGGAGCTTCATTTACAGTTACCGTGTCTTTTCCCATCTTTTCAGCTAACTCTTTAGTGATGTTATATGTCTCTTCAGAAGTTTGTGCCCCTTTAATTATTTCGACCAGTTTCATGACGGGAACTGGGTTGAAGAAGTGCATACCGATGAATTTTTCGGGGCGATCCGTGACCGCAGCCATTTCTGTAATACTGATACTGGAGGTATTAGAAGCAAAGATCGTATCTTTTTTGCAAATTTTGCTTGCTTCTTTAAACAGTTCTTTTTTAGCGTTTGGGTTTTCAATAATAGCTTCTATAACAAAATCAGCCTCTTTAAGTGCTTCCTCTAAATTTGTGGTTGGAATAATGCGTTCTAATGCGGCATCCATTTGTTCTTGCGTAATCACACCTTTTTTAACTTGTCGCGCCATATTCTTTTTGATTGTTTCCATACCTTTGTTAACAAATTCATCTGCAATATCTCGCATGTAGACCTTAAAGCCAGCTAAAGCCGCAACATGGGCGATTCCATTTCCCATTTGTCCGGCTCCCATAACACTAATCACTTTAATCTCCATGATTCTCACCTATTTTATTTTGTATGAGGGGAAGATTTCGAGTCACTATTAAAAAAATAGGAAAAAATATTTTTTTGTGGTATGCTACTTTTTTCTACAACGTTAAAAAAAATTGAGAGTATAAACCAGTTTCAGATATGAGATTCGGATATATATCTCCGTTGAAGCGCTGTTACGGGTTTTTTGAATTATCATTTATTAAGGAAGCGTTCTCATAAGTTCATAGGCCAAGGTTTTTACTTTGAGGTAATATTTGTGGGGGATGATACCTTTTTCATAATACGCTTCAAATTCATCCAAATCGACAAGTTTGGGGTTTTCACCAGGTCGCTTTACGACATCTAATAAAAGATCAATATATCGCATACCATTAAATGTTAATTCGATTGGTGTATTGAGGTTATAATATGTTCCCTTAAGTGTGCCTTCACTGGAATAATAATCGTGTTTGTACCACCAGTCACCCATAAAGTCACTGGTAAGTGGAACATAGACGATATCATAATCACCCTCTTCACGATCGACATTGAGCCCATTAAAAACGCCTTTTTTATCAAAGGTTCGTTTAACAATAATATGATCGGAGGTTAGTTCTAAAATTACGCCCGAACGGAGATAATAGGTTTTTCCAGTTGGTTTTCCATGGTAAATACGGAAGTATTTTGTTTCTTTTAATTTATCAAGGGTATATTCTCGCAAGACTTTACCTAATACATCACGATGTGTCATAAATTCTTTTCTTGAAAGCATTAATTCGCTAAATTCGACCAATTCTTGATGGTATGTCCCCGACGATTTAAATTCATGATGACCAGGGACCGTTGGGACGACCTTGTTTCTAATTTCATCGAGTTGCCTTTTTTCCAAATGGCTGAAGCCAATAACAGCAATTGACTCGCCATGATGCAATTCTATGGGTTCCGAGTCCGGCGCGTTCTCATAATTTTTTAAAATTTGCGCGGCTTGATCTAATAGCATTTCGATTTCGCGTTTCAATTCCTTTTCAGTCGTTGTTATAGCCGCTGAACGCCAGCGTATACCCCAATCGATGGGTATTTTTTCTTTTAATTCCGCAATAAGTTCCTTTCCAAACCTAATTAAGGCATCATGAGTATGTTTGGGAATAAACGGACTTAAAATGACTATAGGCTTTTCAAAAAGAATATATGCATATCGTCCAACAAGTTTAGGCGCCATAGTAAGTTCAATTGGATCTTCAGGTGTAAGGGGTGCTCGGTTTATTCCAACAAGAAGTGGTTCACCAATTTGTAGTGAATGTTCGTTCGGATTTTTAATAAACAATTTTGCTACTTTTGTTGGCGTGATTTGAATTTCGGCATATCCTTGATCTGCATTAACACTCCTTACAATACCTTTATAAATTGCATGAAGCGAATAAGGCGATATATGAAAAAAAATCGTTTCTAAATGCTGCTTTAATAAGTTTACACATAACTCAACGGGTTGTTTCCATCCGATAGTAAGAACTGCTTGAAGACTGGGAAGATCTTTAATAGTAGCGTCAGCGGGTGAGATACCATATTGCGGCGGAAGGTCAAGTCGTTCACGTATCTTAGGAGTAGGTAAGGATAATAACTGTCCTTCATCTATAAGAATCTTCGATATCGCAGTTGAATAAATACCCCGAATCCGATATCTGTAAGGGGGCTCTGAACTGAAGAATGTCACTGTATCACCGCGCATATTGCGTCTATCTCCATATTAACCCTTTCTTTTTTTTAATAATATAGCTTATCGCATTTTCACTTTGCTCATGCAATGATATCCCACTGAAAAGGGTTCTCAAAAAAAAGAATCAACGCCAAAATATTTATACCTCGCTTAAATATAGTCCTTTGAATAGAGGATTTTATTTTTTTGAAAGGAGGCCTAAATTTTGACCGCATTATCATTAATAGAAGAAGCAAAACAACAAGGTAAAAAAGTTCTCTCCGTCTATGAGTCGAAAAAAGTGCTTGAAAACTATGGTCTACCAGTGGCGCCGGGTTTTCTCGTCACTACAGAGGAAGAATTAGAAGAGGCCGCAAAAAAAATAGGGTTTCCGGTGGTTATTAAAGTCGTTTCACATGATATTGTCCATAAAAGTGATGTCGGCGGTGTGGTGGTAAATATTTGGGATTTTCCCCGCTTAGAAGAAGAATACAAAAAAATGCGTCTCCGCATAAAAAAATATAAGCCTGAGGCTAAGATTGAAGGTATTCTGGTCGAAAAAATGGTTAAAACTGGAATAGAATGCGTGATTGGCGGCATTCATGACCCTATTTTTGGAAAAGTCGTCATGTTCGGGCTGGGTGGCATATATGTAGAAATATTGAAAGATGTGTCATTTAGGCTTGCACCCATAGAGAAAGACGAAGCATTAAGCATGATTAACGAAATCAAAGGAAAAAAACTATTGGAGGGAGTTCGCGGACAACCACCAGCTGATAAAGAAAAATTAGCAGAATTGATCGCTAAAATCTCCCACTTGCTAGTCGAAATTCCAGAAATACATGAACTTGACTTAAACCCAGTTATGGCAACGCCAGATGGTCCCATTATTGTTGATAGTCGAATTATTCTCTCATTTGACACAAATGAAGAGTAAAAGAGCAAAAAAATGAAAGCATGCAATAATAATCCGATTTTTTATGGTAACGTGTCATAAATTCGTTTTAATTCTTTTAAAACCTTTTGAAGCTTTTCCTTTTGTGCGGAATAATCTTTCAATTTTTCTTCATATTCCTCTTTGGTAATTTCATCTAGATTAAGGCTCACTTTAAGTTTCTCTATGCCTTTTTC
>WAPZ01000326.1 GCA_015520535.1 Candidatus Heimdallarchaeota archaeon | reverse complement strand
TAGTACAACACACACCAAAAGGAGCTCTGGGACACCCCAAAAGTGCCCCAACTACCCGCACGCTTTTCCAAAAACACCACCCCTAAAATAACCCAAAAATGTCTTCCTTTAACATCAATAGAAAAAACACGCATGTACCGCTGATTACCAACCCCCAACTCCCCAAACACCCCGAAAATTGTACCAAAAGGTGCCCCTCAAGGTGCTCCAAGTGCCCCAAAAAGTGCCCACAAAGGTGCCCCAAAAAGTGCCCCTATATGGTGAACCCACTTTCAAACGCCTTATATTTTTGGGAGAGAAAGTCCAGCAGAAAAAATAGCATCAGGCCTAATTAATTATTCAGCCAAAAAGTTTCATTTAAAGGATAAGGGAATAAAAATGCAGAAAAAAAGTCATTTAGATGGCTTTAAAAAAACAAAAAAGCAACATACTTTATTATCAAATTTAAGTTCCTTAAAAAAAGCGCTGTCGCTGATATTATTGTTTTGTACGATCTATCAAACGCCTTTTTTCACAACAAATTCGCGATTTGCGTTAAACTCACCATCACTAGCCGAAAAAACAATTTCCAATCATGCCTTTAACACCCACCAGCACTACATTATAGCCTTATCATTCCATAAAGTTTTCCGCTTGACTTTAGCGTACGCGTCTGATTCGAAAAATCAACATGTACCAAGCCAAAACGTGACGTATATCCATGTGTCCACTCAAAATTATCCATTAACGACCAATGAAAATATCCTTTAAGCGGAATATCTTCTGAAATCGCTTGATGAAACATTTTTAAGTGATCTATCAACAATTTCTGCAGCCACTCATCATTTGTTCCAATGCCATTCTCCGTAATATAGATAGGAAGATTCGGAAATTCGCGATGAAGGCGACGAAGAGCCAATAATAAACCACGTGGATAAGGCTCCCAACCAATTCCCACACATAATTTTTCTTTGCCACATTTGGGGTTTGGCGTGGCTATAGCAAGTAAATCTGGCAACTTTCAAGACATTAACGCAAAATTATAATAATTTAGACCAATAAAGTCTGACGATCCTTTCAAATCTTTCAAACGCCTAAAAAAACTGATGGAAAGTTTTCCCGTACGCAGAGCTCGCAATGTAGTGCCGTTATACACATAATCAGCAAATTTCACCAAAAAACAATCAGAACGTGACTTAGGATTAAATGGACGTATTATAGCAATATTTTTTACTATTCCAACTTGTACATCCTTATGCATTGATTTAATCGCCTTATAGGCAAGTACATGCAATTTTAATAGTGTATTAATGACACGAAACGTCAAACGATAACTTTTTTCTCCCGGTGGAAATTCGCCACTAAAAACCCAATAACATTTAAATAATGCGGCAAGAAAAGTATCAACGTAAACTTACACGAAAAATCTCAACTGTCACCACCCCAATCGATGAAAACTACCCCAATAATATACCGTTTCAAAATAGATTCCAGAACTAGCTGGATTGAAAGTTAATTGTATTCCAAAAAGTTTCAAATAGATTCCAGAACTAGCTGGATTAAAAGTGAAATCAACTTCGTTCGACAACCTTGCGCATTATACTGTTCTAAAACCTCTTCATCCTTTTTATTACGTTCCGGGAAACCTTGGCCCATTCAATTGAAAAACAATACGCATTCAAATTCATTTTTTTAAAAAAGAAAAATCCTCTTTATAACGATTCCAATGATCACACGCAATTTCCGAAGTATGACCAGCAGCAATCTTGCCCGACGAGTTTTCCCATTCCCACCAGTTGCAAAATTTGCAATTTCCTTCAATTTGGTGTGAGGACGTTGCAGAACCCCATAAAAATCCTTCTGGAAATGAAAAATCAGAAACTGACATCTTTTCTCCGCCCATTCCAGTATATACCCATAAAAAATCCATATTTCAATTCAAATCCCTTTTTTAATCAATTCAAAAAAAGTTTTTTGTTTAATAAGAGGTGCGATTTTTGGTTGACCGCCACAAGCTGTGAATTTCCACATATGTCGGTTAATGTAGAAAGTAAAGAGAGTTGAAAAAAGTTGAAAAAAAGTTAAAAGTGATTTTTAATCGTGCTTGTCCTTATTCCTTTGTTTTTTGCGAAAAATCATGTAACTTCCAATAACAGCCAAAATAAAAATGAAAACTGAATAATCCCACGATACACCGAGTCCCAAATAGGCATACCTGTGAAAATCTTCCCAATCTACTAACTGTTGGTAATCAATAAATCGAGTACCATTTGCATCTGCGAGCAAACCCCACCATCGTGCAAGAAAAAGCGTCCCATTGGCATATAAAGGTGACGTTGTCCTATTTTCAGCATTATTAATGATGTCTCTCCGATTCCCGTTGGTAGAACCAGAAAAGATGTTGTCATAATGTTTCTGAGTGGCAATAGCTTGACTCACATTCTTAAACTCTGTCATATTTGTCGGGCGTTTTGGTATGTTTTCTGGCAGAGGATCTAACAAGCGGAAACGAAGCCACCCACTAATCACATATTTTTGGAGTTCGAAGGGAACATCATATCCCTCCGGGCGTAATGTTTTGGTCTCCTTTACAAATTGGGAGGCTAAATTTACCTCAATCGCAACAACTACCGTATATCCTACATAGTAATTCCTAGCAGAGTCATTTTGCGGAATTCTACCTAGACTAATGGATTCACCTACATCAAAACCCCTATAGTAATCACCTGCATGACCATCCATACCGTAAAATCGCAATAGGTAATAATCATTATTATCAATTGGTTGCCAGGCGTTGGGATCTAAAAGGGTGAGATCTGGGAGGATAAGACGTGAATGGGGGCGCGGGACCCAGCCGTGTTGGCGGAAAAAGGTATCAAGCTTGGTATAATACTGAGTATCATTTACGGAATAGTTTGGAAACGGGTTTTCAAAGGAAGGATCATCTTTGGTGGCAAACTCCATAGAAAAACTGGCAGTGGAAAGATTCAAATTGATGACACCGCCTAAGCCAAAATAACTGACACGCGTTAAGTGATATTTTCTGATCAAGCCCCGATCTATCCAAAAGTCAATTTCGAAGGGAATATAGACGGTGGCATTCTGCTCCGTCAGCTCAATAAAATCGAATGAATGATTAAATTTTAGTTTCATATCTAAAAAGTGCAATTTTTGTGGAAGTGACCCTTCACTGGCTAACACTATGGGAAACTGGAACGTATTATAGTGGTGACTGCCAAACTGAATTATTTCATTGCCACGATTACCATAAAAAAAGAGAGATAGAAAAATAATGACAATAAAAAGTAAACTTAGCAGCACGGTATGTCTCATTTTAACTTGAAAACCTCCTTTGACGTCCTTTTTTTGGCAAGACGCCTACCTAGACATTTTTTATACATCCTTATTGGCTTAAACAGAGGATAACGGAAACACAACTTTACGAACATCTTACCAAAAGATCTCCGGCTTTACTGTCACTACCTCATCGCACTTTGGTCTACTTTATATGCGTTATAGTCGCTATTTACAGCGAGTCGCATTTTCGTGTTCATTATTTTCGGAAACGTCCAATCTAAAGCATAAAGGAAAGGACAGCATCGATTTCGTCGTTCTTTATACGGATTATGGGTTACGGTTCTTGGGGCACGTTTCATCTATTTTATTTCGTTGAAGCCGTCGCATCATATAAAATACCGCCAGTAGTAGCCCAGTTAAAACCATCGTTAACGGCTCCCATGAAAGAACATACCCCCTTTTGTGGGCATCTTCCCACTCCAACAATTCGTCAGAATCTATGAACCTAGTTCCATTTGCATCTGCCATTAAGCCGACGCCTGTAAGAGAAACCCAATACTCACCTTTAGCTTTAAGTGGAGTAGTCGTTTGATTACTAGTTGTTGGAGTTATCGGAGTAGTGTTAGTGTTGTTATTGTTGTTCGACTCGGTGACGTTTTGAAGCATCTCTTCAGGCAATGGGTTGTCTAATGTGAATCGCAACCAGCCACTAACCACATATTTGAGCAAATGAAAACTAAGGGCATAGCCTTCCGGGCGCACTATTTTACTATCAGTGATGAAACGTTCATCCAAATTTATCTCGATTAGCGCAACAGCATCATACAAAAGCAAGTCATCTTGTAGCTGACCACTTTCATTGAATCTAGTTCCCACGTAAAGATTGAAACCGTAGTGGGCAATGGAATAAAAATATGCCACATAACGGTCATTAGTTTCTATGAGAGGCCATAGTGTACGGTTTAAGAGGGTGAAATCGGGAAGCGTGAGTTGCGGATAGGGACGCGGAACCCAGCCATACTGTTGCAAAGTGGCATTGAGATTCGTATAATACTGCGAGTCATTTGCAGAATAACTTGGCAACGGATGGTTAAACATGGGGTCATCTTTAGTGGCAAATTCCATAGTAAAACTGGCGGTAGATTTATTTAGATAAATACTACTGCCAATGCCAAAATAACTGATGCGTGTAAGATGATACTTTTTGATCAACCCTTGGTCAATCCATAACTCAACCTCAAACGGCACTGTAACTGACCTATTTTCTTCTGTCAGCTCAAAGAAAGTTGACGTTTCATTTGACGGTAGACGCTCTGTAAACTTGATGGTATATATATGATTAATCTCTTGAAGTTCATTTCCTGCCAAACCAGGAATTATTGTTGCTGTCGGGCGGAACAAATCACTATTATATGCAAAAAAAGGAAGGAAAAGGAGGTGTGTTACCAAGATTGTCAATAAAAATACCGACAAAAAATTCACTTTTTTTTCTTTGTCCTCTTTATTGAGTTGTCGCGCCATTTGAATCGATTCTCTCCTTTCATTTTTCTTATTTCTTTTTATTCTTTCATTTTATTTTGATTTGGGAGACATTGTGCACGTTGCCTGTATGTCTTTTATATCTCTGTTATTCTTTTTCTTCTTTGTGCCTCATGAGGCTTTTATGACGAGATTTCAATGTCTCTATTGGTCATTTTCTCCAGTTCTTTACCTAAAAATATATGGTTTGACAGTATTTATAGTATTTATGGTGTCTGCAAGCCAAACATCGATTGTGGCGGAGCCATGGTTCATAATATTCGGTTGAGTAAAAATGTGATCGGCCGACCATACATGGGCAAACTCATGGTATAACACTAACTTAAACATGGCATAATCGAGGGAAAACGTTGTAACCACTTTTTTCCAGCACCATGTATATCCGAACTCCCAACTCCAGCACGTACCCCACATCCACTTGGTAATTCGGGCATGTTGAACCACTACAATAAAATTACCTACACTATAAAGAGCATCATTGCTAACCTTGGTTGTTATCCCTGTTATGGTTTGTCCCGACCCATCATCAACCTTTGTGTTTGTATTTCCTGTCATTCCTAAAAGTATATCATAACCATGATTCTTTGCTGATGTGTATCCCGGCATTACACCCACATAGGTCTTAAAATTAGAGGGTGGATTAGTCTCATCTGAAGGCCAATATGGATCAGCTAAAGCTGGAAATGGCTTCAATCTTTTGCTGTCTTCGTCGTAATAGTGACGCTTGTCAAGAAAATGCCAAAAATCCCAAACAGGAAACGTCATTCCCAGCTTTAGTGCGGCTGCACGAGCTAAATGATATGATTTATAGGCATCCAAATTAACTTTATTTGGACCATCTGGAATTTGAAAAGCATCAAGGCCGTAAAGGTCTGGTGGGTTCCACCCACGGTCAAAGAGGTAGAACATGAGGCGCAAATTAAACATTTGGTAAAATTTGGTCGATAGACTTTGTAAGAGAAGAATAGCATCGCCACCATTGTCAAAAGACAGTTCAGGATCAGTAAACGCCGCTACAAAGATCGTTCTTGGTGATGTTAGCGCATCACCATTGGTTATTTGGAGCGTCCACTGCGAAGAATTGGCGGTAATCAGATAACTAAGGTCATGCGTGTAGGATTTTCCGCTATACTGATAACTAATTTTCAGTCCAGTAATGGTATAACTTCCACTATTAAGAGCAAATTTTCCGTTTTGCAAAAAAGGCCCAAAACGAGCACTGAATGTTCCTTGGTTGTTACCACGGATGTAACCACCGAAATAATTGCCTGTCCACAGATCAAAATCATCATAATCCTGACTAACAAGACGTATATTCACATAGAATCGAATACCGCTAGAAACACGATTTTTAAGGGAGATATAAACCACGATTTTATCTCCTTTAAGGAGCGTCGGTGTTCCCAACCACACTTTGTCTATAGAAAGGGGCGATGACGATGGAGGCGGAGGTGGTGGCGGAAAACACGGAGAATAAAGGGAATATGGACACCCAGTGTTGGTTGAACCCACAATCGAATCTTTTAAGCTACGGGAATTGGCAGTTGGGAGACCTGTTACCGAAAAGGATGCCATATTGGATGATGAAGCTGAAAACGACATTTTTGTTATGTGTTCAGCAAATGTTTCGGTGTACACAGCTTGATATGGAAGCTTTAGTGGTGTGTTTAGAACACTTGTTGGCTTATTGGCGAAGAACGAATAATAAGTTGTTCCTATTTGTCCAAAAAAAAGATTTTCACTGGCAGTATTATGAAGATAATAGGAATAATAAAGAAAAGGAGTACTTGTCGTGAAAAAGGGGAGCCCTGCTAACTTCTTATACGACAGTGGGAGGTAAAAACGCGTAGTCTGCCCGTTTTCATATGCAAATGGTGTTAAAGTGGAAAGCGAAGCTACTGAGGTAGGCCATACTGGGGTGACAATCTCATTCTTTAAGGAAAAATGCTCTTTTAGAGCAGAAAACTGATATGGATGTCGTGACTTAGGGTATGGGTATTGTTGGGAGGTGAGGTGCTCATGCGTAAAATTAAACTGCCTTGTGTGTGTGGCTGGAATGACACTACCCAATACAGTGGGTAAGGAACTTACACCTAAAATTACAAAAAAAAAGAAAGCGAAATGTACCATGAAGTTTCGAGACTTTTTCATTAGTTTTCCTTCCATCTCTTTATTCGTTATACGTGAGCTT
>WAPZ01000325.1 GCA_015520535.1 Candidatus Heimdallarchaeota archaeon | reverse complement strand
TTCTATCAATCGTTCATTTGAAATAACAGAATATAAAACTGCATGAAAGTCAGAGAAATCTTCTTTTGGCGGAACATTGAGTACAACAGAGATTTTCTCAAGTATTGCATTGCATTGAGTTTTCAATCTACCTTCTTTAACCGCTGCTTCCAATTGCCTCAAGCAAAACTCAAATTGAAAGAAATAGAATTTCAACCTCTCCAGTGGAGTTATTTTCCAGATGTCATCCAAATGCTGAAAGAATTGCTGAACCAATTGGTTTAGATTATTTTCACCAAAAAAATTATAACTTTTCATCTCAACCCTGACCGGGCGCTCTGGATTGAAATAGCGCAAAATAGCCTCTTGCACATAGTCTTTTGCCACTTCACCTTCTTGTTGATAATAACGAATCATGCGGTCAAATATCTTGCGACGCTCATGATCCTGAACGCTGCTTAACCACTTTAAGAGAGAATCATAACCCACTTCATCCTGAATGAGGTCTTCATACCAGTTTTCATCTTTCTCAAGGTATTCAATCAAATCACTTTCGGTGATAATTGTCGTCCGGCCTAGCTTAATGGATGCCACTTCGGTGCGATAGTGAACCTCAACTCTTTCCCCCTTCAACCAACGCTCAACCTCTTCCTTCCCCCAGCGGCGCTTGATATTCTGTAAAGTCAATCCCGCTATTAGTTGATTAAAACGTTCATATTGCGGATCGTAATCGATAATCTCTACACTTGAAAATTGACGCTCCAGAATTTTACGTAAACTTGTCTGGCTTACCCGTTCGGGATAAAGAAGGTGCAAAATGATCATTCCAAAGGAATAATAATCATTCTTCTCAGAAATAATTCCTCGTGCTTGTTCCGGCGCTAAGTAAAAACTGGTTCCCTTAGTTACCGAGGTATACGTTAATTCCTTGTCGGATGTCTCTTCGAAAGTCTTGGCGGAACCATAATCTCCAATCACCAAATCTGTTTGCGCTTTATCCAAATAAAAGACATTTTGCGGTTTTAAATCGCAATGGTATATCCGATGTTTATGCAGCAGTTTAATCCCTTTGAATATCTCAGGAATGACATGGGATTCCAAAAACTCCGGAGTATATTTCTGCTTCAAATCAGGCACCTGCAGCAAGTTACCCCCTTCAGCAAAGTCGCATATTTCATAGCAAAATTTGTTTTGCCATTTATTCGCACCGGTTCCATAATGATAAAGCTTTAATATGTCAGGATCATTAATTGCATTAATTCTTTTCAATGCTTCAGGATTGGGTTCATCTTTGGGATTATGAAATGGGTAATACATTTTTAAAGAAAATATCTTACCTTGTTGGCCTTTGATTTTGTAAATAACCGCTTCGGCGGTTCGGTCTTCCCCGGAAATAATCTCCAGAATTTGATACTTTTCCTTATTCAGTTCTATAATGTCTCCAATTCCCAGATTATGGACTTGAGTTCTATCAGTCCGCTGAATCACAGTCGCATCGTAGCCGATCGTTTTATCTTCTGATGTTTCTTCATAGCCATAAGTCTGCGTTTTATCGGAATCCCTTCCACAAGACTGCGTTTGGTCTGAACTATCCGAAGTAGAGTAAGATTGGGTTTTGGAAGGATCGGACTTTTGTTCTTCTGACATAGTACCTACTCCTAATTAGTTGTCAGGCTTTTTGTAAGTTCAAATACTTTTAAATCATTCTGTTATTTCAATTAGAATGCAACCCAAATTATCTTCCGCACCGGCTTTAAGAGCTTTTTGCAGCATAAACGTTGCTTTTTGTTTTAGCGGTTTGTTGTTCGACAATATAGCTTTTATCTGTTTCTTTTCAAGCGCCTTGAACAATCCGTCAGAAGTTAAAAGAAACACATCGCCAACTATTACATTTCTTAAAACCGTGTTAAACTCCAAGTGCAGTTCATCTTTATCGCCACCAAAGTAGCTTGTAATAGGACTATTTTTTTGAAAAGGATCTAATACCTGTTCTTCAGTAATTTTTAGAAATGAAGTATTTCGCAAAAGCCAAGCTTGAGAATCTCCAGCGTTAATTACGTGAAACTGATTTTTCCTAATAATTATACCGACAAGTGTCGTTCCCGCGCCTTGATACTCCGGGTTTTCTCTTCCAACTTGAATCAAGTCGGTGTTGATTTCCATCAATATTTTTCTTAATTCATCTTTTGTGTAATCCCGGTCAACTGCTATCTTCTTTGCAATTTGTTCCAATATAAATTGGGCTGCAAATTCCCCCGCAGGACCGCCGCCAATGCCATCGGCGACAAAACAAAAACATCTTTCAACATCACTGAGTGAGTGAAGTCCCTCCTTATAAATAGAATCCTGAACCAGAATTCTATCCTGATTGATTTGCCTTTCTGTTCCCACATGCGTAAAAGCGGCGATATTGAACCTCATAAGAAATCCTGATTCAAATAAGTTGCAATCGAAAGATCTCAGTAATTGCAAGTTACAATCTTCGAAAAAGACACAACACCCCTCTTCCGATTCCTGAGAGCAATCTCCAAAATCCTTTTAACATATCATAGAGCATATCACCCAAAAACGAAGCCGAAAAATTTTTCTCAAAAAAGTTTATTACAATAAGGATGATTACAAATAATGCTCCCGCAATTATTATTGGAATCTTCTTAGTAGAAGGAAATTATGTTAAGGTTGTATGAATCATATTACGTAAAACAAACAAAAATATTAAAACACCTTTTTACAAAGATTTTCCCACTTTTTTGAATCAACACCAAAAATTAATTCAAAATACAACAGTAAAGTTCAGCTGTTGTTCTATGATGGTTGTCCGGAGCTCCTAGTTAAATGCACTATCGGATAGAAGATAATTCGCCTATAAGTATTTTTTCTATTCCAAACACCCGTAATATTCAAAACTCATATAAGCAACGGTCAAGTAAGGATAAACATTACTATTTAATTTCACATAAAACCATCACCGCATAGAACGTATCGGCCTCACCCTTTGTTAACGAGCAACATATAGTATACTTATTATCTACTCACTATCTGCCTTAAATCTCTCAAGTAGTTTCACTACGTCCTTCAGCAACTGACTACTCTATGATGCAACCTTTTCTTCGAGGCTCGAGTATTATTGTTGCTCCGCTACCTCACTCAAACTGTCATTAATCTCTAACTCTATAATTGGCATTGGATTTTAACCCACAATAGCAACTACACTCGGTGAGTTCTGAATCGATCAACTGTACCGGTAGTTATGAAACCATAACGCCGCCTGAATTCTTTTGTAATCATATTGATGCCTGGTTCTCTTCAGACGATGTTTTAGGAGTTTGACAATGGATCAAAAAAGTCTTAACACAACGCTGCATTACCTATTTGGCCTTTGGACCAACAACGACGCGACCGCATTTAGGACATGCCTTCCGTTCGTAGTCTTCCATCCAGAATTCATGGCCATTTGGGCACTTCACTTTAATTTTAGCCATTTCTTCCTCCTTTGGGTTTAATTCATCAAGCAAACTTATTGTGACAGAATTGCCTTAAACATTTTTATATAATATTAAATATATTTTAATTTTATAATCTTATTCTTCTATGGTTCAAACATAAATTTATAATATCCTTACCTCTATGAAGTAAATGCACATGTTTCTATAATTAAAAACATGTGTACAGATTATAGCACTTTTAGCATCTTTGCATACTAGAAACTTTTATCTCTTATGATGTAAATACATAATAATCTTTCTCTAATAAATACGTTACTAAGTAGCGATGAAGCATAAAAATCAATAACTTTAATATTCTGGCTTTGCAGTAAATTTCATTCTTTATTAGAGCCAGCGTCAATTCTTGCTGGAGGAAGTTTGTGGTAAAACAAGTAAACAGAT
>WAPZ01000324.1 GCA_015520535.1 Candidatus Heimdallarchaeota archaeon | reverse complement strand
GCACCGGTACTGGTGGTACATAAAGCCAGTTGGCCCGATGAGGAAAAAGTCATTCGTGGCACGCTTAATGATATCCGTGAAAAATGTCGCGCCGAGAAAATCAACAGCCAAGCCATGATCATTGTCAGTCCCACCATTGGTGCGCGTGACTGGACTGAGCTGAAAAAATCAAAGCTTTATGATAAAAGTTTTAGTCATCGTTTTCGTAAGGCGACGCATAAAAGCTCTGGACGAAAAGATAGGAAAGATAGACTAACGAACCGCCTTGGTGGTACATCGGCGAGTTCTTCGCAGGATTACCTTCGCCACGCAACCGAGTTATACGCACATTCCGCAGCTAAAGCACGTTCAATTGACGGCAATTGTTCCCCTTATTCACTGTCCGGATTACCTCTTTTATGTTCGACTCTCAGGGCCGTATTGATTGAAGCGAATAGCCAAATGTATGGATCAGATCGAAATGAACAGGCGCTGAAAAAAATTGCGAATGCCGCAAATGAAATGCCATTACTGGTCAAAAAGTACCGACTGAGTGAAAAACAAAAATCTAGCCTTGAACTTCTATATGAAGTGAGAAATGAAATCGTTCATCCGTCTCATATGTCGATAGGAACGTCACACGGAACACCGGTTAATATGATCCGCCTGAGAGAGCTAGGGTTGTTGCAAAGCACAGGAAATGACGACAGCGACTATGTGTGGTTAGCGCAGTTGGAATCTCATAAATTGTTTCGCTGGGCATTTACAATCACTGAGGATATTGCAGCTATTGTTTTGAAAGAACATCATTCTACCGAAGAAAATTTAATTCAACACATGCAGTCCTACGCAAGATATAAAGAGTATGATATTTAACAAACCTGTAATATCAGCTCTTTCTTAATTGTGTCTCATTTCTTTGATTTTGTGGTGGTATTAGAAAAAAGGAGAAAACATGTTAGGAGTATATCCAATGTCAGCTAGAGGGAAAGGGTTTGTATTGCCATTACAAATATGCACAGTGTACCCAACCCTTAATATGGCGGCTGACAGAAAAAAATCTATCATAAATGATACCAAGTCAATATTTGTGGTTGATGATGTCTTTATCCCAAAAACAAAAGCACCGCTTCATGAAATATGCTCTCAAAACACTATTTCTCTATACGATAACCTTATAAAGGTTGAGGCTTTCAAGCAGGATGTAGACCCTGATTTAATAAGGGCTATTATGTATATTGAAACATCACATGGATGGTATGACCACTTTTACCCGTGGCACAATACAATTTTACCGATGAATGTGCATTATAAATATTGGAAGGAATTAGGGTTTAATAAGTCACAATTGCAAATACCAAAGATTAATATTCATGTGGGAACTTTAATAATAAAGCGAATTCAAGATAGGTTAAAAGACCCAAAGATACGTAAAATAGCAAGTGTCTATAATGTTCTAGGTAGAGAAAAAACCAGCGAATATGGTGTTCAGGTTGAAAATATTTATAGAAATAAAGCATGGTTAAGATGTTAAACATAACTTTTAGAACCTGCCTTTTATTTTCCTTGATTTTGGCGATAATATTTTGTCTGTATATTGGTAATGTAGCTATCGATCATAATTCGATGGAGGAGTATTGCAGATATATTACTGAAACTGAATGTACCATTGTATGGAAAAACTTATTACCTCTACTATTGTTTTGGTTTGTCATTATATTTACCTCGTCATTGATCATTTCGTTGATTTTTAGGCTGATGGTTCGTAAAGTTTTTAACAAAAAAATATAGTTGATAAAAAATCCGCACGTCAGTCATCGGTTTCGCAAGGCAACTTTAACTAGATACTTATTAATTTTACGCAGGTATAACAATGATATTTTAAGGAGGATATATGCAGCCGAGTCATGCAAGTGCGATAAAAAAATACGACCTTTATAGAGAAGAGGCAAGAAAAATTGCGCAAAAGGCATTGCCTGAATACTTAAAAAGTCTAGTGTTAAATGGTATTGATTTGAAGGCCATAACTGCATTTAGGACATGGCAGAACGATCCTGAAAGAAGAGTGGATTGGGATTGGACTTTTGCATCGAGATATTGCGCTAAATATCCAAAAGCATTCGATTTATCTGTATGGAGTGGTAACACGTTACTATCTTTGACGCTTGGTAGACCTACTTATAGAGGAACAAGTATTAGAATGGATTTTATAGAAAAAACATCCGGATTGACTATGTACTCTGGAGAACTTTTTGGCGTTTCACAGTTGGCCTATGAAACATATGGCCGTCTGATCGGTGCAGAATATATTAGGTTGGTAGAACCAATGAATCAAAAACTGATAACGTACTACACGTCAAAAGACGGTGGGTTTAAATTGTTTCCCGCCAAACAAGGTAATCCTCATTATTTGGAGAAAAAGCTATGACATTAGAAGAAAAAATTAAAAAAGCTGAGGAAAAAGCCAAAGAGTCGATTGTCCAAATATTCAACGAAAAACCGGATGAAATAAAAAAAGAATTAGAGAAAGAAAGAATTCTGGGTAATCCGGAAAACCTAATTAAACCGGATAACGAAAATGAATAAAAATTAGGGGTGTGCATGTTCCTTATCAGACTGTTTGTTCGAGCCGCTTATCCGTCACTTTTTCGGATAAGGAATGGAAATTAAATAACTTATATAAGTTATTTAATTTCCAT
>WAPZ01000323.1 GCA_015520535.1 Candidatus Heimdallarchaeota archaeon | reverse complement strand
GTAGTATTGATGGCATAATGACTAATGATGACTTAATACGAAAAACAAGTATCATTTTAGTATTTATAATTCTTATTTCTTCAATGATTATTAACGAAACTCCTGTTGATGGACACGGTGGGTCTTCTTCAACTGGAGATAATCATTACCAAGTTTCCTTTACCAAAAAAGATGTTTCAATGGAAATAAGAGGTGTTGAGATAGCCCTTGGTGAGGCTAGAGAGTTCAATGTATCAGTAACCAAAGAAAATTCTTCGATGACCTTAATTGTCGAAATAGAACGAAATGCAGGTACATTATGGGGATTATATTTCGAACTACAATCTGTATATTATAAGGCAAAAAATGGGAGTGCTGATCCTAGATTATTTTGTTCTACAGGTTTAGGAAAATGCTGCAGAAAAATATTTGATCATGTTTCTTATTATGCAGTTGCCCATATTGAAAAACCTGTAAATAATTCCTATGTTATAGGGCTTTATAATACACATTTTCACGATGAAGAAACTACTAAATTCGATCTTGTTATCTTAAAAGGGATAATTGGAAAAGAAGTAATTATTGCAACTCCTCCCCATGATACTTTCCTAGAATCAATTATCGTACTTGGTGTATTAACTAGTGTAGGATTTTTTTCGACAGGATTAGTTATTTATGTTTTATTGAAACCAAAATTAAGAAGAAAGAAAAAGTTGAAATCTCTAGATAATAACAAAGGTGTCTAAAATGAAAAATATAGTGAAAACTACATTGATAATATTGATATTTGTATCAATATTCTCTGGAAGTCAATTAGCAGTTAATGCTGGAAGACAAAGCGATTCAGATGATTATTATCGTGTTCAGGTCGATCCTGAAGATGTTTTAATGAACCTGACGCTTGAAATGAAACGTGGTGATATCATCGAATACAACATAACTATAACTAATGCCAATTCTAGCCTCACTTTGATTTGTGAAATCCTTGATGAAGCTAGTGGTCGGTTATGGACGGTCTATATTGAAAAAGCAGATGTCTATTATGCTGCTAAAAAAACGGAAAGTTATGCAGATTTTGAAAGGTTGATGGATCATGTCTCTAACTATACAGTAAAGCATGTCACACGTTCTTCTGGTGATTATGTGCTAGCATTTCACCAAGGTATGCTCCATGAAGAACCTGATGTAAGATTCAATTTCTTGGTATTAAATGGTACAGTTGGAATTGAAACACACATAGGATCTGGTATGGACATGTCAAACATGACTCATGATATGTCTTCAACAGAGCAAGCTACTACTTCTAGCCTAGATTTTGTATTTATTATGATTGGGATCTTTGTGATTCCTCTGTATACGCTTATATCTAAGAGAAAGCGTTAAATAAATTTTTTCTAATTCTTTCTTGCCTATTTCTTCCACATTTTCTTTTTTTTATCATTAAGTCAGACAAAATTCAAATTTAATGATTATTAACAAATCCAAATGATTATCAATTTTAAAGTTGAGAGAAAATGTTAATTTAGAAAAGAAAACATGTTCAGGGATTAAAATTATGTCAACAAACAAAAAGCCTGTTTCTCCTTTTCTTAATTTGCTTGGAATTCAGATAGTTAATCCAAACTTAGAACCATCTAAGACCGCTGAAGCTATTTTACAAATACAAGAAAAACATTCACAAATAAACAATGTGGTCCATGGAGGTGTTCTATACTCTATCTGTGATACCTTAGGTGGTTATCTGGTCTGGAAAAACGTTAATTCTGGTAAAACAAATACTCTGGTGACAACAATTGAAATGAAAATGAATTATATTGCCCCAGTGCCGGTTAGTGGGTTAATACGTGCAAAAGCTCGACTTATACATTTAGGAAGGAGAACAGCTGTTTTAAATTTCGAAGTTTTTCATGAACAAGACTCGTCTCAAAAATTAGTTGCAGTTGCACTTGCCACTTTTGCAACTATTAGACAAGAAGATGAGACTCAATAAAAAGGAATTACTTTAAACTAAAAAATTTGCCCGAGAAATCATGAATAAATTCCCAATATACCTGTTAATTTATACATTTTTGTCAATACTTTGTCTGGTCATTTCATTAGCTCCTCTGTCATTTTATTTTTTCTTTTTGATCAAGACACCTACTCTTGCAGCTTTTTTGGGTTTACCAATTATTGCACCAGTTTTATGGATCATTGGATTTTTTGTTTATACTTTTATTCATGGGAGATTAGTAACAACACTAGTTCTTCCAGATATCAAGCCAGGAACTTATCC